>NZ_JBFJYW010000121.1:0-10401 GCF_041622395.1 Pontiella sp.
ACTTGCGCACGTGTGGGCGGAGAGGGGCGCGGCCGTTTTGGGCCGGGTGCATGGAAAAAGCAGGCGTCCTGCCAGTCGGCAGCGGATCGGGCCATGCGAGTTTATTGGGCCGTAGAACGGTGCTCCGCGCCGTTTTGTGCCAGTTGTTCGAAGAACGGTTGATTGAGGCCGCAAAGCTGCTCGCCTCCGCCCGCCGCATGGGAACGACGAACAGGATTCCGTGACTGACCGCCCACACTTGCGCAAGTGTGGGCAGGGAGGGGGCGGCCGTTTTGGGCCGGGGGCGTGGAAAAAGCAGGCGTCCTGTCGGCGGCGTTACGGCTTGCGCGGGTTTGTCCAAATTTCGTCGTGGTGGCCGGCGCGTTTGGCGGCGAGGCGGGCGAGGACGAAGAGGGCGTCGGACAGGCGGTTGAAGTAGGCGAGCAGAACGGGGTTGACCGGTGCGGTTTGGCGTAGGGTGACGAGGCGGCGCTCGACTTTGCGCGAGGCTGCGCGGGCGACGTGCAGATGGGCCGAGGCTTTTCCGCCGGCGGGCAGAATAAAGTGCGTCAGCGGTTCAAGTTCGGCTTCGGTGTCATCGATCAGCCCTTCCATCCGCTTGATTTCCACTTTGGTAATGAAGGGGAGGGCGTGGTCGTTTCCGGCGTTGGTCACTTCGGCGCCGGCCACGAGCAGGTGGCTCTGGAAATTCTTGAGGGCGGCGTCGAGTTGCTCGTCTTCGACGAAGGCGCGGGCCACGCCGATGGCGGAGTTGCATTCGTCGATCGCGCCCTGCACCTCCATCTGCGGGTCGTTCTTGGGCACCCGTGTCCCGTCGAACCGTCCGGTTTCGCCTTTGTCGCCCGTCTTGGTGAAAATCTTCGGCATGGTGGTCTCCTTAAAACGCGGAAAGTTTAAGGGCGAAGGTTGGAAAGTCCAAAGCGATTTTGCCCGGAATCGGGCCGCTGGATTATTTGCCGAGGCCGTGGATGAATTTGCGTAGGACCTGCTCGGGGCATTTGCGGTAGTTGCGGTGGCCCTCTTTGCGGAAGAAGGAGCCGAGCTCGGCCTTGGTGACGACGAAGTCGGCTTTGTTAAAGACGCCCAGCACATCTTCTTCCTTCAGGTTCAGCGCGATCCGCAACTTCTTGAGAATTTCGTTGTTGGGCAGGAATTCGAGCGGCGCGGGGATGTTGCCGGAAGGATGGGGGCCGCGTTTTTCAACGATCAGTCCGTCGAGAAAGCGGCAGAGAACGGCATGCGATAGTTCGGCGTAGCCCGGCTCGTCTTCGCGTTTGAGCCAGCCGACGACTTCGTCGGCCGTGGTGGGGCGACCGGTCTTGGCGATAATTTCGGCGACTTGGGCGTCGTTGATGTTCAGGGCATAGCGCAGGCGGCGCAGGGTGTCGTTGTTGGTCATGGGTGGGGTTCCTTTTGAAAGCGGGGATTTAAGCACAACGGAGGGGGTAAGCGAATCGGAATCGAATCAGGTTTTCGTTGTGTTCTGCACGCAGTTATCCGTAATTTTTTTTGGTTCTTCGTTAAATTTAGTGGCAACGAATGTAGGAAAAGCAACGAATGTTCCGGCATGTTGGGCTCGTTGCAATGAGGGATTTATTGTGTGCGCCGACCAGTGTTTTCCCAATGTATAATCCACATTTTAAGAGATGCGGAAATGTTTCCAGGCCATTTGATTCGTTGCTTTTCCTACATTCGTTGCAAACACTCGTTGTCGTCCCCTGAGCTGCGAAAAGTCCTCATCCTCCATAAAAATATAAGAAGGGCCTTTTTTTTACCACAAGAGCACGGAGGCACAGAGTTTTCTCATCACACATGGTCTCAGTGCCTCGGTGCTTTCTTTGGTAAACCAAGTCAGGTCGGCTTAATGTTAAGCAAGCTGTCGGGTGCTATTGTTTTCGGCGGGCTTTGCGGATGAGTTTCATCGCCTTGAAGCTGATGAGTTTTTTGGTTTCTTCGTCCCACAGGTGGATGCGGAGCGACTTGAAGCTTTTTCGGACCCCAAGCGGCTCGATGTGCTGGAGCTTCTGGATCTCGTTGTGGCAGCGTTGCAGGTTGTAGTTGGGGATCGATGGGTTCAGGTGGTGGATATGGTGGAGGCCGATGTTGCCGCTGAACCATTGGGCGATCTTCGGCAACTTGTAGTAGGAGCTGCCTTCCAGGGCGGCCTTCACGGAGTCGCGGACCTCGTTGCGCGCCCAGTAGACCTCTTCGTATTGGTGCTGCACATAGAAGAGCCACAGCCCGAGCGTGGCGGAAATGATGGTGACCGGAAGCTGGATGAGCAGATAGGTTTTATAGCCGATGGTCGCCCCGGCCAGCAGCAGCATCGAAAGGATCGCCGCGTTGGTGATGTAGACGCTGAGCCTTCCCTTGTGCTGGATGCCTTTCTGCGAAAAGCGCTGGAGGATCAGGAAGACGAACGACGGGCCGAAGCCGAAAAGGAAAAAGGGGTTCCGGAAAATGCGGTAGGTGATGCGCTTGAGCTTGGGCGCGGCGATGTATTCCTCGACCGTCAGCGTCCAGATGTCGCCGATGCCGCGTTTGTCGAGGTTGCCGGCGGTGGCGTGGTGCCGGATGTGGGCTTTGCCCCAATCCGTGTAGGGGGTGAAGGTCAGGATGCCCGTCAGGTAGCCCATCATGTCGTTGGCCCATTTCGATTTGAAATAGGACGAATGGCAGCAGTCGTGGAAAATGATGAAAACCCGGACGAGGAACGGGGCGGCCACCACAATGGGAATGAAGGCCATCCAAAGCGGGAAGCCTTTTTGGATCAGTATGATGGCCGCCGCCCAGAGGGCCAGATAGGGAAGGAGGGTGTCGGCGATCTGCCAGGCGGCCTTCCCCCGGCTCGGCGTCGTGAACTGCAGGATAATCTTGTTCAGCGCTTGCCGGCTTACGGGCTCGCCGGAAGCGGGCCGCTCTTCGCTTCCCATGATTTGTTCGCTCTTTTCCACAACCCGAAAATACTCCAACCGTATGGCGGGGCGAGCCATTTGTCGGGAAAAAGAGTGGCGGTTTCGGGGGGACGCGCGCGCGTAATTGTTTTAACTTCGAATGTGCTTCGAACTCGTTGGGTTGAGTTCGCGCGGAGTATACAGCGGAGGATTTGCAATGGAATACGTGACGAACAACATTGATCTAACCACCGGAACCGCCGAAGAAAAGCGGGCGGAGATCAAGCGCTACTTCAATGCGACGTGGACCCTTTACGAGCGGCTGTTCGAGACCTTGGTTTCGGACGAGGTCTTCTATCTGCGGCCGCAGCCGTTGCGGCATCCGCTGGTTTTCTACTTCGGCCACACCGCCACGTTTTACGTCAACAAACTGGTGCTGGCCAAGCGGATCGAGGCGCGCATCCACCCGCGGTTCGAGTCGCTGTTCGCCATCGGGGTGGATGAAATGAGTTGGGACGACCTCAACGACGCCCACTACGACTGGCCGCCGATCGACGAGATCCGCGCCTATCGCGACCAGGTCCGCGCGGTGGTGATCGGCGTGATCGAATCGGTTGATTTTTCGATGCCGATCGGGTGGGAGAGCCCCCTGTGGCCGATCATGATGGGGATCGAGCACGAACGGATCCATCTGGAAACCAGCTCGGTGCTGATCCGCCAGTTGGATCTCGCGCAGGTGCGCTCCTCGGCGTGGTTTCCTCCCTGCACATCGAGCGGCATCGCGCCGGAGAACGAACCGGTGGACGTGCCCGGCGGAACCGTGGCGTTGGGAAAGCCGCTCGACCACCGCCTCTATGGCTGGGACAACGAATATGGCCATGTGCAGATCGATGTGCCCGATTTCGCGGCGTCGAAATATCTGGTTTCGAACCAGGAATATTTGGCCTTCGTCGAGGATGGCGGCTATGCCGAGGATCGATGGTGGGACGAGGAGGGGCTGGCCTGGCGGAACTATCACGGCGCAACCATGCCCGAGTTTTGGCGCGGCGAACCGGGCCACTACAGGCTTCGCCTGATGACCGAAGAGGTGCCGCTTCCGCCCAATTGGCCCGTCGAAGTCTGCTATCTCGAAGCGAAGGCCTTCTGCGAATGGATGTCCGACAAAACGGGGCGACCCGTGCGCATGCCGGACGAGGCCGAATATCGGCGGATGCTCGAGGTGGCGGGGTTGGATGTGGAGCACCACGAAGCGCCCATCGCCGCCAACTGGAATCTGGAGCACTATGCTTCGTCGGTCCCGGTCGATACCTTCGCCCACGGCAACTTCTTCGATCTGGTCGGCAACGTCTGGCAGTGGAACGAGACGCCGATTTATGCCTTCGACGGCTTCGAGGTGCATCCGCTCTACGACGATTTCACGGTGCCCACCTTCGACAACCGCCACAATCTGATCAAGGGCGGTTCGTGGATTTCGACCGGGAACGAGATTGCGCTGCACAGCCGCTATGCGTTCCGCCGCCACTTCTATCAGCATGCGGGGTTCCGCTACGTGGTTTCCGGCAAGCCCGTGAAAAAGGAGTTCGATGTCTACGAAACCGACGCGCTGGTTTCCCAGTATTGCGAGTTCCACTATGGCGAGCCCTGCCTCGGGGTGCCCGCTTTCCCGAAGGCGATCGCCGCGGCGGCGCTGGCGGCGATGGAGGGGTTGCCGCATGGCAAGGCGCTCGATATCGGGTGCTCGGTCGGCCGCGTGGCCTTCGAGTTGGCCGGGCGGTTCGGCGAAGTCGATGCGCTCGATTTTTCCGCGCGGTTCGTTCAGGTCGGCGCGCGGATGCAGCGCGCGGGGCGCATCCGCTACGAGCGCGCCGAGGAGGGCGAGCTGGTTACGTTCCAGGAGCGGACCCTGGCGGAGCTGGGATTGAGCGGCGACTTTTCGAACATCCGCTTCATGCAGCAGGACGCCACGAATATGAAGCCGGTCTTTACCGGATACGACCTCGTGGTGGCCGCGAATCTGATCGACCGGTTGAACGATCCCGCAAAGTTTCTGCGCGATCTCCCGGGGCGGATGAATCCCGGCGGCATGCTGCTGATTGCATCGCCCTATACCTGGCTGGAAGAATTTACGAAAAAGGAAAAGTGGCTGGGCGGCTTCAAGCGCGACGGCGAGCCCGTGACGACGCTCGACGGACTGCATGCGGAGCTCGATGAACGCTTTTCGCTGGTCGGTGAGCCCGTCAAGCTGCCGTTCGTCATCCGCGAAACCGCCAACAAACATCAACACACCTTCTCCGAAGTGACCCTATGGAAAAAACGATGATCTACGATTTCGATACGGTGGTATCCCGCCAAGGCACGCACGCGGAAAAATACGAGGCCCTCGGCCAATTTTTCGGCAAGCCCGATGCGGAACCGTTCTGGGTGGCCGACATGGATTTGCCGGCCCCCGCATTTCTGGTCGACGCGCTTCGCGCGCGGGTGGGGCATCCCATCTACGGCTACACCACCCAATACGACGAGGTGTTCGACGCCATCGTCTGGTGGATGCGCGACCAGCACGGCGCCGCGGTCGAGCGCGACTGGATAACGCTCTCGCCCTGCGTCGTTACCTCCATCTCGCTCGCGGTCGAGGCCTATAGCGCCCCCGGCGACCGCGTCGCGTTGCTGTCGCCCCTCTACGGGCCCTTCTTCACCTTCAGCCGCGCCTATGGCCGGGTGGTGGCCGACTGTCCGTTGCGCGTCGAGAGCGGCCGCTTCGAAATCGACTTTCCCGCGTTGGAGGCCGAGCTGGCCCGCCCGGAAACCTCGTTGCTGATGTTTTGCAGCCCGCATAACCCCGGCGGCCGCGTTTGGTCCCGCGCCGAGCTGGAGCGGCTACTGGCGCTGTGCATCGACAACCAGGTGGTTTTCTTCTGCGACGAGATCCACTCCGACATCGTCTATCCCCCCGCGCGGAACGTATCGTTGCTGACCCTCCCCGGCGCCGAGAAAGTGGCCGTCGTGCCGCACTCCATCGGGAAAACCTTCAACTGCGGCGGGCTGATGGCCTCGTTCATGATGATTCCCGATCCCAACCTGCGCGGGCGTTTCCAGGCGGCGGCCAACCGGTTTCATGTCGCCGACGTGAACCTGTTGGGCAAGGTCGCGCTCGAAACCGCGCTCTCGCCGGAGGGCGCGGAATACAAGCGGCAACTCGTGGCCTATCTGCGGGAAAACACCCGACTCGTCGTCGAACGCCTCCGCGCCGCCGGGATCGACGCCATGCTACCGGAATCAACCTTTCTCGTTTGGAGCGATTTCCGCCAATTCGGCCCGTGGCGCGCGGTGTTCGACCGCTTGCTGGGCGACGCCAACGTCGCACTTTCGGGCGGCGAGTTTTTCGGGCCCGCCGGGGAAGGGTGGTTCCGCATCAACTGCGCCCATCCGCGCGCGCAACTCTTGGCCGCCGTCGATCGCATCGTCGCGGCCTTCCAAGCTCCGTGAACCGCGCCGGAACGATTATTCTGCGATTAGGGGTTTGTAAAATCCCCGTGTTCCGTTTAACTCCGTGACTTTCCATTTATTGAATAACCATTAACGATTAACTGATTGCCCATGTTCGAAAACCTATCCTCTGCATTGCAGAAAACATTCAAGAACCTGCGCGGCTACGGCAAGCTGACCGAGAAGAACATCAAGGACGCGATGCGCGAAGTGCGCCTGGCGCTGCTTGAGGCCGACGTCAACTTCAAGGTGGCGCGCGACTTCGTCAAGAAGGTGCAGGAGTCCTGCATGGGCGAAGAGGTCATGGGCAGCATCACGCCGGGACAGCTGGTGGTGAAGCGCGTCCAGGACGAGCTCGAAGAGCTGTTCGGCGGGGCGCACAAGGAGTTCGACCTCACGGGGCGCCCTGCTTCGGTCATGATGATGGGCCTGCACGGCTCCGGTAAAACCACCTCGTCGGGCAAGCTGGCGATGCGCTGGAAAAAAGCGGGCCGCCGCGTTTTGCTGGTGGCCTGCGATATCCGCCGCCCGGCCGCCGTCGAGCAACTGATGATTTTGGCGGGGCAGGTGGGCTGCGAGATGGTTCGCCCCGACCCCGGCGAAACGGTGCCGCAGCTGGGGCGCCGCGCGGCGCAGTTCGCCAAGGACGGCAACTACGACGTGGTGATCTACGATACGGGCGGCCGCCTCCAGGTCGACGAGGAGCTGGTTCGGGAGCTCAAGGAATTCGAAGCCGAAACCAAGCCCAACAACAAGGTGCTGGTGCTCGATGCCGCCATCGGCCAGGAGTCGGTCAATGTGGCCGAAGCGTTCAAGGAGGCCGTCGGCCTGACCGGAATGATCCTGACCAAGCTCGACGGCGACGCCCGCGGCGGGGCGGCCCTTTCGGTCCATGCCGTCACGGGGTGCCCGATCCTGATGACCGGTTCCGGCGAAAAGATGGAGGATCTCGAGCCGTTCTATCCCGAACGCATGGCCTCGCGCATCCTCGGCATGGGCGACATCGTCAGCTTCGTCGAAAAGGCGCAGGGCATCGTCGACGAGGAAGAAGCGCTCCGAATGCAGGAAAAGCTGGCCAAAAACCAGATGGACCTCGAGGACTTCTTGAGCCAGATCCAGCAGATGAAAAAACTCGGACCGATCAGCAATTTGTTCGATATGATGCCGGGCGATGCCATGAAGATGGATGCCAAGAAAAAGGAGGCCATCGCCACCGCCTCCGAGATCGAAATGAAGAAGTTCGAGTCGATCATTCAGAGCATGACCAAATGGGAACGCAGGAACCCGAAATTGATCGATCGTCCGCGCCGATTGCGGATTGCGGCGGGGTGCGGCCGCAAACTGGCGGATGTCAACCAGTTGCTGAAGCGGTTCGATCAAATGGGCAAAATGGGGAAGCAGTTCAAAAAGATGGAAAAAAGGTTGCGGCACCTAAAGAAGTTCACTACAAAGTAGCCCCTTTACCCCAGGTAGAGGGATAATTTTTTACGGAGAGACAACAATATGGCAGTTAAAATTCGACTTCGCAGAATGGGCAACCGCAATGCCGCGTTCTATCGTGTAATCGTTCAGGACTCGCGTTATCCGACGACCGGACGCTTCATTGAAACCCTCGGTTGGTACGACCCGAAGCAGGAAGGAAACAACTTCTCGCTGAACCTCGATCGCGTCAACTACTGGCTTTCCTGCGGCGCACAGCCGTCCGATACCGCCAAGAGCCTCATCAAGAAGGCCGGATCCCTTCCGGTGGAGCAGGCCGTGAGCGGCGCCGTGACCGACGAAGAAGTTCCGGTTGCCGCGGTTGAGGCAGAAGTCGTTGCGGATGAAATTGCAGAAGAAGCTCCCGTGGCTGAAGAAACGGCCGAGGACGCTCCTGCGGTTGAAGAAGCAACTGAAGAAAAAAACTAGGCGATGAAGCAAATTCTCGAAAGTATCGCCAAGTCCCTGGTCGATGCGCCCAATGAGGTGCAGATCACGGAGATCGATGGCGAAAAGACCATTATCTTCGAGTTGCGTTGCAACGCCAAGGATGTCGGCAAGATTATTGGCAAGAGCGGCAAGACGGTAGGAGCGATGCGTACCATCCTCAACTCCATCGCCGCCAAGAATGGCCGCAAGGCCATGCTCGAAGTGGTCGACTAAAAGCTTCCAAGGCTTGGAAACTCAAAAGGGCGTTCTCATCGGACGCTCTTTTTTTCATTTAAACAGAAGGGCGCAAAGAACGCGAAGAATGTTTGGTCAGGTGCTTTGCGAGCTTGGCGTTCTTCTGTTGGATAATTCACATGAACGGTGTGTTGAAAATCGATGTGGTGACGCTCTTTCCGGGAATGCTTTCGGGCTTCCTGGAAGAGAGCATGATGAAGCGCGCCGCCGCGGCGGGGCTCGTCGAGTTCAATCTCGTCAACCCGCGCGACTTCACGACCGATAAGCACAACACCACCGACGACCGCCCCTTCGGCGGAGGCCCCGGAATGGTGATGAAGTGCGAGCCGCTGTTCGCCGCGATCGAATCGGTCAAGACCCCCGAAAGCCGCGTCGTCCTCATGACCCCCTCCGGAAAGACCTTCCGGCAGGCCGATGCCCGGCGGCTGGCCGACGACTGCCGCCATCTGGTTTTTGTCTGCGGCCATTACGAAGGGATCGACGAACGGGTGCGCGAGGCGCTGGTGGACGAGGAAATCTCCATTGGCGACTATGTGCTGACCAACGGCGCGCTTTCCGCCGCCGTGGTGATCGATGCCGTCGTCCGCCTGCTCCCCGGTGCGCTTGGGGCGGGGGAGATCGCCACCGAGGACGAATCGTTTTCGTCCGGCATGCTCGAGTTTCCCCAGTACACGCGCCCTCCCGAGTTCCGCGGAATGAAAGTCCCCGAAATCCTTTTTTCCGGCGACCACGGGAAAATCGCCCAGTGGCGCCGGGAGCAAGCCCTCGAGCGCACGCGCGAGCGCCGGGCCGATCTTTTGGGGGGTGACCCCGAAATTGCCGAAAACAACGCTTGACCACCAAAGCTAGATGGATATTATCTAGCGCTCTTTGAATAAATCCAGAAGCGAGAGACTTTTATGAACACTATTGAAAAAATCCATCAGGAGAACGCCACTCAGGATCGCCATCCCGAATTCGTTATCGGCGACACCATTCGCGTTCACTACAAGATTAAAGAAGGCGACAAGTTCCGTATTCAGGTTTACACCGGAACCGTGATTGCCCGCAAGGGAACCGGAATCACCGAGTCCATCACCGTACGCCGTATTTCCTATGGCGAAGGTGTTGAGCGTGTTTTTCCGCTGAACAGCCCGAACATCGACAAGATCGAAATCGAGCGCCACGGTAAGGTTCGCCGCGCCAAGCTCTACTACCTGCGCGATCTGGCCGGTAAGAAAGCCCGCATCAAAGAACGCCGCGTCTAAAGGGCAGGCGGCAACGCCGCTGTCCAATGGTCGAACGTCTGAAAGTCGAAGGTCTGCAATTGCAGTGACCTTCGACTTTTGACATTCCGACCGTTGACCAAGGAGCGCGTGAAATGAGCGAACATCCCGACGTCCTGCTTTATGAAAAAGAAGCCTGGGCCTCGGGATTTCTGCGTTTGGCGGGAATCGATGAGGCCGGGCGCGGACCGCTTGCGGGGCCGGTCGTGGCCGCTGCGGTGATCTTTGAGCCGGGCTATATCGAACGGGAGCTGGCAATCGTCTACGGGCGGTTGACTGATTCCAAGGCGATGTCCGAAAAAAAGCGGGATGAATATTTCGACATCTTGCAGGGCGCTGCGGCCGTTCAGGTCGGCGTCGGGGTCGTCGAGCCCGAAGAGATCGACGACATCAACATTCTCAAGGCGACCCATAAGGCCATGGGGATCGCCGCCGCCCAGGTCGGGGCCGACTTTGCGCTGGTCGATGGTCTGCCCTTTAAAGGGCTTCCGTGCGGGCACAAGGCGATCGTGAAGGGCGACGCGCTCTCCATCTCCATCTCCGCCGCCAGCATCATCGCCAAGGTCACCCGCGACCGGATGATGGTGGCGTTGGAT
>NZ_JBFJYW010000122.1:0-10375 GCF_041622395.1 Pontiella sp.
CGGTAGTGTTTTGAGTTTGAAAGACGGTCGGGGAATCCGCCTTAACATTGCCATGACAAGGAGGATCTGATTCTGATACAAGAGCACCATGCACCGATTCCCGAGTATCCTGATCGCGATCCTGACCCTGGCCATAAGCCAACCCGGCACAACATGGGCCGCCACCAACGAGCTTCATTACCGCGATTACACCACGGTTCAACTTAAAACCCGCCTAGCCGAAATCGATGCGGAGCTCGCCGGGCTCGCCCGCTTTACGCCACGCACCGGCACCGGCACGATCGGATGGATTTCTACGAGGGCGGGAAGCCGCGACCGTCGGGAATGGGTGGAAATCGCGCTGCCCGAAAATACGCCCATTGACCAAATCGTTTTGGTTCCGTTGCTCTGGAACGATGCGCAAAAAGGGCTTCAGGCAGACGGATTCCCCGAGGTTTTCGACGTGATCATCGGAAATAAAGACCGATCCGAAATCGAGGTGATTGCCCGGTTTGGCCCCGAAGACCGTCTCCTGCCGCGCACGGCCCCCTTGGTGATTCCCATTCCCAAGAAAACCGCATCATGGATGCGCATCAAAGCCACCCGACTCATGCCAGATGCCCGGGAGGGAAACTATATATTCTGTCTTTCGGAGATTATGGTATTCAACGGCGATCGCAACGTCGCGCTGGCTCAACCGGTACAAGTCTCATCCGAAGTCGGGGGCTGGGGCGTCGAGGCGATCAATAAGGACGCCCTGACCGACGGATTCACTCCATTCCTGATGGATGCATCCAGCGGAACCGACAGCAATCCGCATCTGGCCTTTTTCCCGGAGAACCATACGTATTCGTTCACGCTTGATCTTGGAAGCACCAACTCCGTGGATGAAATCCGTATCCACAGTGCGGATATGAGCGAATATGTTCCGCAGCTTGGCAACAGTGATTTCGGGGTTCCCTACCACCTCGTTATTGAAGGTGCCAACCGGCCCGACTTTTCCGATGCCGTCGCGTTGCTGGATTATCGGCGCGAATCCATCTATGAATCCGGAGCCATCCTGATCCGCCATGTACCCGAAACCCGTTGTCGCCATATCCGCCTTTCCATTCCCGAACCCTACCAAACGCCCTATATGCCTGCGGGGAGAAGAAGAAACTTTGGCCTGGCCGAACTGGAAATCATTTCCAATGGACGCAACGTAGCACAAGGAACACCGCCGGTTTTCTCCCGTCAAAAGGCTCTCCTCCAGCAACGCAACTCCATCACGGACGGGAGTAATCACTATGGAGAGATTCTTCCCATCCGCAAATGGATAGAGCAGCTGGCGCGCCGTCATGACCTGGAACGGGAGCGCCCCTTGCTCGCGGCAGAACTGGAGAAGCGCTATGACCGCCAGCAGAGCACGATCCGCCGCATGATCGGGCTGGCCATACTGCTTGCCGTCGGAATCGTCATCAGCCTACTGATCGGATGGATCGTCCGGATGCGTGCCGTGCTTAACATACGCGAGCGCATTGCCGCCAATCTACACGACGAACTCGGGGCCAACCTGCATGCCATCGGACTGCTGGGCGACATGGCAAAAAACAAAGTGGATGCGCGCGACACCCTGCTGGAGATTCTCGATCGGATCCGTCAGCTCACCGAACGCAGCGGCAAAGCCGCGCGTCATTGCGCCAACCTGCTTGAAGCCAAAGAGCTGTGCGCCGACCTGACAGAAGAAATGAAGCACTCCTCCGATCGTCTGCTTGCCGATGCCGAACACAACCTCACTTTTGAGGGCGTAGAATTTATTCACCGGCTCACGCCGCGCAAACGCATTGACCTCTTTCTTTTCTACAAGGAATGCCTGACCAATATTGTCCGCCATTCGCACGCCACGTGCGTCACCACTCGGCTGACCGGTTCCCCGAAAGAAATCCACCTTATCATTACGGACAACGGGCAAGGCTTACGCGATATCCCCCGCTCCCTCAAACGGCGGGCTCACCTGCTGCGCGCAAAGCTGGGCATTGAAAATCCGCCTACGGGAGGCACCTGCATTGCCCTGAAACTCAAAACAAAGATATGTGGATTCAAACCACTAAGACTCAAAGAAAGCAAAGGCTCCTGAGGAATTGCTTAGTGATGCTTTGCGTCCTTCGTGCCTTTGTGGTTACAACTCCTGATCGATATGACCATGAAACAACAAATCAAAATTATGCTGGTCGAAGACAACCCTGAATTCCGGGACGTCGTCGCCTTCACGCTTAGCGATGAACCGGACATCGAGCTCCAAAGCCAGTTCGGCACCGCCGACTTCGCCCTGCGCAGCCTGCAGGATCAATCGACCAGAAAAGTCCCCGACCTGATCCTGCTCGACCTCAACCTGCCCGGGACCCCCGGTCTGGAGGCGATTCCCTGGTTTAAGGAGGCGGTTCCGGATGCGGAAATCATTGTTCTGACCCAGTCCGACCGCGAAGAGGATGTGCTGAGGGCGATCCATTCCGGAGCATCCGGCTACCTCCTCAAAGAATCGACCTTGAATCAAATTACCGACGGAATACGAACCGTCATGAACGGTGGAGCCTCACTCGACCCCTCCATGGCGAAATACCTCATAAACCACCACAAAGAGCATCCGGAGCAACAAGCGGAGCAAAAGCGGCTCTCCCCCCGGGAACGGGAAATCCTGCACTGCATTGCGGATGGAAAGCTGCAGAAAGAAATCGCCGCCGAACTAAACATCAGCCCCAAAACGGTCGATACCCACATCCGCCACATTTACGAAAAGCTCAACGTCAAGAACGCCCCCGCCGCGGTCGCCGAAGCCTATAAAACCGGCCTCTTCCCGAATAGCCGGAATTAACATCTCTTAGTCACGATAAGCCTTCAGCTCGGCCGCCATGCGCTCGGCCACTTCCGGATACTGAAGAATCACATTCCGGGTCTGATTGACGTCGGCTTCGAGGTCGTAGAGCTGGGCGCGCGGCGCACCCTTTTTGATTTTTCCGTTTGCGATATCGCTGTTCGCGTTTCCGACGAACGAAACCGCCGCCGGCCCGGCAAAGCCATGCTGCCCCGGTTTGGAGCCGGTAAATCCGCCGCTTCCTTTTGCCGGAATATACATCCATTTTCCTTTGCGAATGGAAATGTGGCTGGCTTGACGCGGCGAAAGAATCAAATGGTCGCGCAACGGCGCGGCCGGTTCGCCCACCAACGCCGGCAGCACGTTTACGCTGTCCGCCAGCCGATCTTTTTCCAGTGAAGTTCCGGTCAACGCGTCAAACGTCGCCAGCATATCCACGTTGCAGATCAATTGATCGGAGGTCGTTCCCGCTTCGATGTTCCCCGGCCAGCGGACGATGAACGGCACGCGCTGCCCGCCTTCCCAGATCCCGAATTTGAAGCCGAGCAGATCGCCGTTTTGCCGATGCCCGTCTTTGAAGGCATCCTGCGCAACCTCGTGGAACATCCCGCCGTTGTCGCTGGTAAAGATCACCAGCGTGTTGTCGGCCACGCCCTGCTCCTCCAGCGTCTTCATCACCTCGCCGACGATCCAGTCGAGCTCGTGGATAAAGTCGCCGTACAGCCCGCATTGGCTCGTGCCCTGAAAGCGCGGCGCGGGGGTGATTGGATGATGGATGTTCGTGGTTGCCAGATAGAGGAAGAAGGGGTTGTCCTTGCGTTCGCGAATCCATTGGGTAGCCCGCTCCGCGAGGGTGGTTCCCAGCTCGAAGTCGTTGTAGAGCTTGTGCGCTTCCACCGCACCGCCAAACCAGTTTGGAACCCGGTTGCCGTGCGCTTTGGTCAGCGGGGTAATGGGGGTGGCTTGATTCCGTTCGTTCTTTTCCAAATAGACAATCGGATCTTCCGGAATCGCCCCGACCACGTGGTCGTTCTCCACAAAGACATACGGCGGGGCGCTGTTCACCACGGGCACGCCGAAGTAATAATCG
Source organism: Pontiella sp. (assembly GCF_041622395.1). Taxonomy (NCBI): domain Bacteria; kingdom Pseudomonadati; phylum Kiritimatiellota; class Kiritimatiellia; order Kiritimatiellales; family Pontiellaceae; genus Pontiella; species Pontiella sp. The sequence goes on from NZ_JBFJYW010000122.1 coordinate 3,921, forward strand.
AACCCGAGATCATTCGGTCCGGGCCGCAGCGGTTTCGAATAATCGGCGGCATCGGTTCCGAAACCGAGGTGCCACTTGCCGAAACAGGCGGTCTGATAGCCCTTGTTTTTCAGCAGCGACGCAATCGTCAGCTGGTCGGTATCGATCAGCAGCTTGCTGGTTGGCGCACACGGCCCCCAGAGTCCGGCCCGCATCGGATACTCGCCGGTCAGCAGCCCATAGCGCGAGGGCGTGCAGACCGCCGAAGCCGAGTGCGCGTCCGTAAAGCGACGGCCCTCTTTCGCGAGTTTATCGATGTTCGGCGTCTGCACCTTGGTGGCGCCATTGCACCCCACGTCGCCGTAACCGAGATCGTCGGCAAAAATCAGAACGATGTTGGGAAGCGACTCCGCAACCGCGGACCCCGCACCCAACAAAACCAATCCCATCATGAGTTTTAAATTCATAAATCCTCCTTACGATTTACGTTTTCAGCTTAAAAAGTCCTGCTACGGCTCCCGTTTCAAATCGCGGCGGAGTACGATCGTTCTCCCCGGCTTCAGATTCGCCAAGGAAGACGCCGCCCACTGACCGGAAACCAGCTCTTTGGCACCGACAAACGCAGCGGGAAGTTCCACTCGGAACGTTTCGGTTTCGTCGCAGTTCATCGCGATGAAATAGGGACCGTATTCCATTTGGTAGAGCTGGCCTTTTCCGGCCTGGAGATGTTCGTCGCCGATCTCATAGGAGTCGACTCCGGTCACCTCGGCAATCGGGAACTCAACGCCGGTCATGGCTTGGTAGATGCCTTGGTTGGTGTACCATTTTTCTGCCCGACCGCGACTGAACAGCAGGTTGGTGCGCTCGGGATAGGTGAACACGTTTCCGCTGTCTTTGAAGCGGGTCTTGATGTTCACGATGGAATCCCGCTCCAGCTGCGGCGTCATATAGTGAACGCGCGCCAGATTGTTGATGCATCGGCGGGAGCGCCAGTAGAGCGAGGCATAAAAGATGTTGCCGCCGTCCTTGAAGGCCAGCACGCCGTCTCCCGGATCGGAAAAGACAAAGTCGGGCTGCCCCTCGCTCATCGGAAGGCGGTGCGGCAGCTGCGGCAACTTCGTATTTTTTTCATACGTTTCCGGTACGCTCAGCAGGTAGGTCTTGTAATTAATGCGGGAATCTTCCATCCGTTCCTTGAGCGCGGCAAAATACTGCCGATCTTCCAGCATCTGCTGCCCATAGCCCAGCAGCACGGGATCGCCCGTCGCCACCGCCACGTCAAAGGGGCCACTGTCGCGGCCGTTATACTGGTCGTAGATCACGTCGCCGGGATATTTCCAGTCGCGCCAGCCAATAAGGGTTTCCAAATTCATGCTGCGGTATCCCTCTTTGTCCACCAACGGATAGCGGAAGGGGGCGCGGGCGCGAATCATCTTAATCAGCTGGGCTTTAATACGCGGATCGCCCTCTTGGTCGGGCGCGGGCTTGGTGGCCTCGTAAATCCCCAGCCCGGACTCCGAAATGATTTCGCCGTAGCCCCCCACATACCCGAACTCTCTCGTCAACCCCTGCTCGGTGAGCAGCATGTGGTTTTTGCCCTTGCTCCAGTCGGGATGGCCGTTTTCATCCCAGCTGCCGCTGAAGGGCTCCAAGCCCACGGCTTCGTACAGCATCCGGCGGGCGTTCTCTTCCGGCCACGCCTTCGAAGGTTCAATCCGACGAAGAGCCAGATTGCAATAATAGGTGTTCAGATCCTTAATCATGCACTGGTTGGAAAGAGATCGGCGGGCCTCGCCGGCCACGGAGCTGTTGTGATTTCGCGACGCCACCATCAGGTCGGCCCAGAGCGTTCGCCGCACCGTCTGCGTTTCCGGAACCTTTTCGTTCAGCCACGGAGTTAGATCGTCAGCCGTCAGGCGGATCGCATCGCCGATCGGACCGAGGAAAAACCAACGCTTCCCCGTAACTTTTCCCGTTTTTTGATAGTCCAACCCGTGGATATCAATCGCGTCGACGATCCGCTCCAGGGCTTTCGGGTTTTTATAGGCGGCATTCCACGGCGTCGTATAGGCGCGAGCCAGATACTGAATATTCAACTCGTGTTTTTTCCCCGAGCGCGCCATTTCCCGCTCCGACAATTCATTCAGCTCGGTCTTCAGCCGATCAATCAGCTCACTGCCCGACGCCGGACGCAGCGGAAGGTGCGCCGGCGGTGCCCCCTGCACTTCTGTTTCCGGCGGCTCGAAACAGGGGTTGGTATGAACGTAGGCGCGGTAGATCCCGCGCGACGGCTCGGTCATCGACTTCTGATAGTCCTCGATCTTCGATGCATAACCATTGATGCCGCCTTGGCCTTCAATCGTGATCTCGACCTCGCTCTTGCCTTGGGTCATGTGAATCGGCAGCGGCCGGGTCGTGTATAAAAAACGGCCGGGATAACGCACCTTGCCCGCTTGCATGATGTCCAGCATATCGATCATGCCGAGATGGCGGGTGCCGAGTTGCTTTCCCTCAATGTAGAGACACAAACGCGCTTCGTGCTGCTGCTCGCCACAGGTGTCGTTTCCCCAGAACTTGACCGTGAAATAGTTGGGCTTCGCGGGATCAACCTTCATGTTGAACGTCAATTTTCCGCCGCGCCAGTTCGCCTCTTTTTCCGGCAACAGCCGCCGCGCGTTCAGGTTCAGCGCGCCGTCGAAAACCTCGCTCAAGACCGGCTGAATCCGATGGGCCTGCTCCGAGGCCGCATCGCCGAACTCAATGGCGTCCACCAGTCCCTCCGCTGAAAGAACCGCCGATACGGCGAATAATGCCCCCCAAAAGATGCCGCATTTCAACGGTTTCATCAGCCCATCGTTCCTGTTCATCTTATATCACCTCAAATACCGCGGGACGGCCTTTTGGGGCCGGAGAGATCCCGGTCTCTTTTATTCGGTTTCTCGTCCCACATGCGTGGCCATTAGCCGTCCGTCTCAATGCAATAGCGTTCGGTTAGATATTGGACCATCTGAGACAACTCCGCATTGCCGAGCGGCCGCTCATAAAGCAGGAAGCGGGCGATCTCGCCATGGAACGATTCCTTGCCCGGGTGGTTGACCGCGTCGCGTTCCTGGCCGATGGCCATCCGGGAAGGATTCGCCTCCGGGTTGACCGGCACCGGTTTCCGGTCGACCGGCGTCGCGGAGTTGATGAACAGCTCCAAGTCGACCACTTCCTGGCCCGCCCCCATGCGGCCCACGACCAAATAGTATCGATGCTCCGCCAAAGGCGCCGGACTGATGACCTGCGGGTTCTTCTCGCTCCACAGCGGTTGCCGCCCTTTGACGGTTGCCGGCCAGCAGCGCGAGCCCATCCAAACGCGGTTGTCGTCCGCGAGACATCCCCAGAACCCCTCATAGTTCGCCGCGTTCTTCAGGTTCCCGAAAAAGGAATTCACATCCTTCTTGCCGACGCGTTGCCGGTAAACCGACATCACCGAAAACCAGGTATAGCCGTTTCCCGTCAGCATCGGGTCGAAGGCATCCTCGTCCATGTTCAGCAACTCCTGCTCTTCGAAAACCAGCGTGTTGTTGCCGCCGATCTCGGCCACCTTGGTCTTCAAGGTCGGGCGGCCGGATCCGGCCACCGGGCGTCCTTCATCCCGTTTCACAAACAGATCGGCGGCGTTCCCTTCCACCTGGTTGCGCCATGCCTTGACCCGGTTGCCATCCTCCGTTTCAACCCCCGCGTTGGCGTCCAGATCCAAAAACAGCCCGTCAGTGACAGGCACCCCGCTCGCTTGCGACGCGTCGACCCCGCCCGTCCAGAGAACCGCGCCCTCGATCAGCTTTTCGAAATCGGGATTGCCGTAGATCTCCTTGGTGTGCCCCAACGAGGTGAAGAAGGCGCGGCCGCCATCGTATTCCCGACACCAGACAAAGGGATGGTCGCCGCCCATCTTCTGGTTGGCCTGGCCGCCGTAGGAGCTTTCGTCGAGTGCGATCAGCACCTTGACCTGCCCGCGCGGATTGGAAGAAAAAACATGCCACTCATCGGTAACGAACCATTCTTCAGGCAGGTGCCGGGTGGCGGGATGGGTGCGGTCCTCCACGACCAGCCGCGCCCGTTGCACCTCGGGATGCCGGACCTGTCTTGCGCCGATCAACCCTTCGTACCACGTTTGGAAAGCACCGCCCTCCTTCCAGAGCGCCCCGGCCGTGTGCACCCCGAGAAAGCCGCCGCCGTTCCGGACATAATTCTGCAGTGCCGCCTGTTCCGCCGGCTTCATCACCGGCCCCTTGTTGCCGCAGTTGTTGTTGAACACCACCACATCGAAGCTCGTCAAGTCCAGCTCGGTCAGGCTCGATGAGTCCCGGGACGAAACCACCTCCCAGCCGTTCTTTTCTCCCAACCGCTCAAGCAAGGCCTTCGCTTCCGGCATGGACGCATGCTCATACCCGTTGTTCGCCTGAAAACCGAGCACGCGCAGCGGCGGTTCCGCGGCATACAGGCGACCGACGCCACCGCTTGCCAAAACGAAAACCGCAAATCCCGCAGCTAAACTCGTCGGTCGGAACATGCTCATTCCGCCGCCACCTGAAAATCGAGCCGCTGCCCGGCCTTCAGCACCAGCGGACTTTTCAGCAGAAGGGTCACATCGGCGCCCTTCGAATCAAACCGCGCGGCAACCGGTTTTCCGGCGAGCGTCGCTTGCGCCGACTTGGCCCGTTTGCCTTCGGGAAGCGACAGCACCACTTCGGTCAGGCGGAGTTGCCCGGCCTTCAGGTCGATGGATGCCGCGAGGGTGTTCGCGTCCAGCGTCTGCGAGAACAAGCCATAGCCCTCGGCGGCGGTAAAGAAGCTGGCGTGGTTTTCCGGCTGCCAGCGCGGGCGGAAGCCGATGCGGCCGGCCGGACCGTCGTAGACAAAGCCCTGCAACACCAGCAGCGCCGACCACGAGCTCAGCGAACGGCCATAGAATTTCCCGCACTCGTCGTCGCCGAACGGGTTGCCCGAATAGCCCCAGGCGGCCACGTCCAGATCCGTAACCCCTTCGGTGCGCAGACGCCCGTCGTAGCGGTCGTAGATCGTCTTGATCGCCATCAGCCCCTCGTTCTGCAGGCCGTTCTGGATCATCGTCGCCGCCGCCGCGTATTCGAAGCCGGTCATCACCTCGTCGCCGTATTTCATGCCGGGGATCGGCTGCGGGTTCTTCGGCCAGGTAATCATCTTCATGCCGCCATCGTCGGTTTCGAAATACTGGCGCGGCTTGAGCGACTGTCCGTGGAAGTCGGTGTAGAAATTATAGTTCAGCAACGCCTCCATCGCGGAGCGGGAACGATCCTGCGGGAAGGAGAGCTCGATGCCGACCTGCCCGGCCCACCAGTCGCCGAGCAGCTGGTCGATGTGGCATCCGTCCAGATAGTCCTGCTCGCGTTTCACGCCGACTTCCTGGATGTAGTATTCGCCGTTCCACAGCCGTTCGTTCTGCATCTTCTGGCCAGACGCCCGGATTTTCCGATACTCGGCCGCGGTTTGCGGATCGCCGGCGATGTCGGCGATGCGGGCGGCGGCTTCGAGCGCGGAGAGGTACAAGCTGCCGATCCACGAGGAGCAGCCCCACATTTTGCCATCGAGGGTATTGTGCTGGCGGTTCTGCAAATAGCCGTCATGGTTGGGGTCCCACTCCTCCATGCCGAATTCCATCGCCTTCTTCACGCCCGGCCATTTTTCCTTCACCCACGCATCGTCCGTACTGCAGAGATGCTCGCGGTAGGTGTTGAGGATGGTGCCGAAAAACCCATCGGCCGCGGCTTCGCCCCCGCCATGGCGGTTGGGGAACAGACCGGTCGGCTTCTGCTGGGCAAAATCCTGGTGGCGCATAAGGCGGCCGAGTTCCGGGAAAAGGCGCGCGTGGCCTTGCGCGTATTGCCAAACATGCGTGCAGTTGCCGCCGCAGCTGCCGGCGTTCGAGCGGCATCCTTCCCATGCGCCGAAATAGTCGTCGGCGGCCCACCAGCAGGTCTGGCTGCGCAGCACCGCCAGCGGCGAGCTCATGCGGTCGAGCAGCCATCGCGGCAGGTTCGAAGCGTAGAGCGTGTCGTGATACAGGTGGGTACGGGCCGTCAGCTCGTCGAGGTTTTCCGTCAGATAGTCGGCGACGCCCATCGCATCCGCCCACCAGGTCGTGTACTTCTGGCCGCTGTGCGACCACGGGCCGCTCGCCGGCTCCCCTTCCATCGCTTTCGAGCGTTTGCCGGAGCCATGCTTGGTGCTTTTGAAATACCAGGTCAGCGCATAGGTCACGGACTTGGTTTCGCCGGGCGCCAGCTCCAGCGGAACCGACAACGCGCCGTTCACCGATTGCCCCGCCGGGGAAACCTTCGACTTCGAAGGTCCTTTGAGCGCCCCCGATGCGGTCACGTCGCCATAGAGCGATTTCGGCGAATCCCACTCGGCGGAAGCGGACGCGCCGGGGGCCAGCGTCAGCAGCACCA
>NZ_JBFJYW010000123.1:0-10362 GCF_041622395.1 Pontiella sp.
AAATATGTTTTAACCCGTGCCGTATTCGATGCGAGCGCTTCCGGTTCGCCCGGCTTCAATTTTGCCGGAACGGCCCTGGCGGACCAGCGCGCCGCTACGGGCGCCGGGGACTGGTTCGCTTTCACGCTCCAACCAAACGGAAATACGGTGGAGTATGAAAGGCTCTCTTTTTACTCCGATCAGTATGGAACGAGTGCCCGGCTGGATATCGGCTATACCATCGGAACGACCGAAACGTTTGTCCTGCGGAACTATCTCCTGCCCGCAAACGATGCTCCCGTAGAGCGCAAGGAGATCGACTTTACCGACTTTTCCTCCGCGCAGGATGTAACCTGGACGTTCTACCTCTATGGCGCCGCCGCCGATAACCACGGCAGTCGATTCGACGACATCGCGTTATTCGGAAGCCACTGACGGGGAGGCCCGATCGCTCGGAAGGACTGCCTTTGGTTCTTTTTTCGATTAACAGGGTAACCTGCCGGGGGCTGGCAAATGGGGCCGGTCTGGCCATAACTCTCTCTTTTAGATCGGTGGGCGCCCGGGCGCGCGGACGGGGTCGTGGATTTAGTGAAGCAGTGGAAAATCGAGGGAAAATCAATGAGAAGAAAGACGCTGGCAACCATCGCCCTGGCTGGGATGCTCCCGGCATGGACGCATGCGGACACGCGGGTCGTTAGTCCCTCGGACATTACGTTTGCATCGGTAAGCACCACGCTCACCGATCCGGGGACGGTCAGCCGCGGCAACTCCGATCAAGTCGAAGTCCGATCCAGGACTCTCTCGCAGGTTCAAGGCGGGGATACCCGCACCGTGGTCACCTTTGCCCATTTCGATATCGGTTCGATCCCGGCGGGGTCCGTCATTGACCGTGCGACGCTCACCGCCACCTATGATTCGCAACTCAATGACCTGAATACGTCCGATCCTGCCAGCGTCGGCGCGGTGGCGACGGCGTGGGATACTTCCGGCGGCAACAATCCGCTCTTTATCTATGGCTGGGACTACACCGTCACCAATACGGCCGCTCTGAATCCCCAGGTTTTGGTTGCGGATATTAAAAACACGGCCGCAACGGGACAAACCGTGACGGGGGATTTCACCTCGACCGTGCAGGGCTGGTTCGAAGGGTCGCTCGACAACCATGGCTTGGTGTTTTTCATCGATGGCGTCGGCGCCCAAGGAGCTGGTTTCAACAATGTCGAGCTGACGATCGAGTACTCGGAGTTTTCTCCGCCGCGCTGGTTGACGGTCGAGGCCGAGGACTACGCCGCGCAGTCCGGCACCCGGCTGGAAGCCTGCAGCGATACGGGCGGTGGAACGAATGTCGCGTATATTTCCAACGGCGATTGGTGCCGGTATGGCGGGATCGTAATGCCCACGGGGGATGCGCTGATGAAATTCCGGGTCGCCCGCCCGGCCACCACGTCCAACGCGTATATCCAAGTTCGGCTGGATGCCGCGGACGGGCCGCTGCTCGGGCAGGTCGACGTGCCGGTTACGGATGGATGGCAAAGCTGGGAAACCCTCTATCTCCCGGTTTCTTTCGCGAACGCCGGCAACGATGTGGTGCTCGTTTTTAACGAGACCACCAACGCCGTGGGCGCCTCCCTGTTCAACCTGAACTGGTGGGCACGGGCTCCCATCGTCGAGGCCGAAGACCAGGATGCCGGATCCGGGTATCGGTTTGAAAACACGTCCGATGTCGGCGGCGGCCAGAACCTGAGTTACATTTCCGCCGGGGAATGGATGGAATACACCATCGATGTGGAAACCGCCGGGTTGCACCGAATTGACTTCCGCGTGGCCTCCGACGGCGGCGGCGACGGGATTGCGCTTGTCGGCGGCGGGGAAACCAACGGCGTGATGGCGGTGGCCGATACCGGCGGTTGGCAGGTGTGGGAGACGCAAAGCACCTATGTCAATTTCTCGGAAACCGGGGTGCAGACGCTGCGGTTGGAGTTTCTCGGCGGCGGGTTCAACCTGAACTGGTTCTCGTACGAGTCGGTGTCGGCCGATCCTATCGCGATCACCGTGGGCAATACGCTTAAGCAACAGATGCGCTACGGCATCGACTACGAGCGCCTCTGGTTTTGGTCTGGCGCCGCGGCCCTCAAGGACACCTTCGCGGAATGGTCCGTCGATGATTGCGATGTCGACTATGTCCGCGTGGCGATCAGCGCCAAATACGAATTGAACGAGGGCATCTTCCGGGAAGACGCCTACTTCGATGCCGACGACACTGAAGACGGCCAGCATAATAACGACCGGATTATTCCCATGATGCAGGACATGCAGGCCGCGAATCCGGACATCAAGTTCTTCGCCAGCCCACGACCGCTTAACGAGGCCTATGAAACCATCGGGGTTGCAAAATCCAGTATCACATGGCAGCCCTATCCCATCTGGATTACCGGGGCGGCCAGTTATTCCTCAAGCTCCTTCAGTTTCGACGAAGTCAAATGTTCGGAGTACCTGCTCCGTTACCTGATCCTGATGAAGCATTACGGCCTCAAAATTTCCTATATGGATTTGAGCAATGAGTGGAATTTCGTCAATGCCCAGGACGTCCGGGATATCCGTGCGCTCTTCGACGACTATTTGGACGGCACCAAGCCTGTGGTCCACCCCGATTATCCGGACGTCACGCTGACCGCCGAGGATATTCCCCGGCTGATCGCCCCCTCGGCCTGGAGCTACACGCAGGGCAGCTCATGGATGAGCAGCGTTTTGTTCAACAGCTACAGGGAGGCCCTGGACATCGCTTCCTGCCACAACACCGACAAAGGCGGGACGGCGCAGGATTTCGCCGACAAGGTCAACGCCATGTATGAGGGCTATTCGCAAGCTGTTCCCGAAATCTGGAACACCGAGGTGCACGGATGGAAGAGCACCTCGGACGCCGACGAAGTCCTCACGTTCGCCTACATGCTGGAATGCATCAACGCGGGCTTCTCCGGCCTTAATGGCTGGCTGGCGGTCGGCTACAGCGATCAGGGGCACTGCTACATCGTCAACAAACAGCGCAGCGTGAAATACTACATCTTCAAGAAACTGACGACCACCTCCAACCGAGGCTACGCCTTGGAGGTCAACGAGCCCGACGAGTTCAAGGTGTATTGGGATTCCGACCCCGACCAGTCGGATGCGGACTCCGCCGTGTCGGCGCTGATTCGCGGAAACCTGATGACGGTCTGGGTGCTCAACCACTCCGATACGGATTACCCCATCACCATCCGCCCGACCGGCAGAACGATCAGCGATGAGCCGATCACGTTCACGCGCTGGAGCCAAGTCGACGGCGTCGATGCGGAAGGCGAGACCGGACGTGCCGTGAAATTGAGCGACACGTCGGTTTTGGCCACCGTACAGGACAATTCGGCCTACTGCTTCGAAATCCTGCTCGAACCCGAAACCGTGCCTTACGTCCGTTTCGAAGCGGAATCCTACGACGCAAGCAACCCCGGCAGCCCCGGCACGGAAGCCTGCTCCGACACCGGCGGCGGACTCAACCTGACCGCCATCAACGACGGCAACTGGACGAGCTATGCGGGGATCGATCTGGATCACGCGGATTCCATCCGCTTGCGCGTGGCCGCCCCAGCCGGCCAGGCCGATGGCAAGATCGAGATTCGCACAGGCAGTGCGACCGGCCCCTTAATCGGCAAAGTCGCGGTGCCGGTTACCGGGGGGTGGCAAAATTGGTGCACCATCGAAGCGCCGCTCGATCCCACAAACGGCACGCATACGCTCTGCCTGAAATACGTGGAGGCCGATTCCAACGAGACGGCTTCCGGTGAAATGTTCAATCTGAACTGGTTCGAGCTCGCTCAAACGCAAACCCCTTCATCCATCGCGGAGACGCCGGTTAGCGGAACTCAGGTCACGCTGACTTGGAATGCGGTCCCCGGTGCGATCGGCTACACCGTCAAGCGCTCCATGACCCCGGGCGGCTCCTACGCCATCGTGGATGACACGATCACCGAAACAACCTACACCGATGCCGGGCTCACGGCCGGCGTCACATACTACTATGTCATCGTGGCCAGATACGGCAACGGCGAGGAGAGCGCCGAGTCGGGCGAAGTCGTCGCCGTGCCGTCGAACCCGATTGTGGTCGAAGAGCTGAACTTCGTGCGCCCGCAGCTGAATGCGGCCGGAGACAACGTGGACATCGAACTGCTGAATTCCGAACCGGGCCACATTTATCAAGGGCAAGAGCGGAAAGATCTCGCCGCCGGAGATTGGACGGATGTCGGCACTCCCCGAACGGGCAATGGCGGAGTCATCGTATTCGACTTCCCGGCCAGCCCGGCAGATGCCGCATGCTTCTATCGCATTACCATCGAGAGGCAGTAGTACGCTGGAAACCTTGAACTTTCGGATGATTTTCAACCACCCGCTTCGCTAGAGGTCACCGCGGAGATATGTATATATGAGCCTCTGTGTCTCAGTGCCCTCTGTGGTGAAAATACGAAGTTCTAGGTAATACGCTGCAGTCGGTCCGTTCTTCTTGGCGTCTTCGCGGCCCATGGTCTCCGGCAGTTCCGGCGGACGTTTCGCACGGCAAGCAACTTCCGTGGTCGGTGCGTTGCATCGACCGCATCCTGTCGTTATCTTTCAGCAACCATGGCCTTGCCGGACCCAACCCGCACGGAGCTGCTGCAACGCGCTCTCGCATCGGCTGCGGGGCCGGACCGTATCGAGTTGAAATGAATTAACACAGGACGAACAATAATGAACCGACTCAAGCATGTTTTACTGGCCGTCGCAGTGGCGCTGCCGCTCTTTTCCTCGGCGGCGCAAACGCCCAACATCGTCATGATCATGGCGGACGACCTGGGGTGGGGCGATGTTGGCTTCAACGGCCACCCGGAGCTCAAGACCCCGAACCTCGACCTCATGGCCCAAAGCGGCGTGCGGTTCGACCGCTTCTATGCCGCGGCGCCGCTCTGCTCGCCGACGCGCGGAAGCTGCCTGACCGGCCGCTATCCGTTCCGCTTCGGCGTCCTCGCGGCCCATACCGGCGGCATGCGCGTCGGCGAAACCACCGTGGCCGAAATGCTCAAGAAACGCGGCTACGCCACGGGCTTCTTCGGCAAGTGGCATCTGGGCTGGGTGCGCGAGGCCGACCGCGATTCCCGCGGCTTTTATTCCCCGCCGTCGCACCATGGCTACGACGAATGGTTCGCCACCACCAGCGCCGTGCCGACCTGGGACCCGGGCATCACCCCCGCCGGCTGGAAAGGCTTCGGCTCCGGCAAGGTCGACCTGGGCGGCCAGCCGTGGAAGGGCGGAATGCCCTATGTCCATAACGGCAACGAGGTGGCGGACAACCTGCGCGGCGACGATAGCCGGGTGATCATGGACCGCGTGATTCCGTTCATCGAAAAGAACCGCAACCAGCCCTTCCTGGCCACGGTCTGGTTCCACACGCCGCACGAGCCGGTGGTGGCCGGCGAGGAATACAAAAAACGGTATCCCAAGGCCGGTTCCCTGCGGCAGAACTATTACGGCTGCATCACCGCCATGGACGAGCAGATCGGCCGCCTGCGCACCGAGCTGCGGAAATTGGGCATCGAGAAAAACACCGTTTTGTTGTTCTGCAGCGACAACGGCCCCGCCGACGGCCTGGCCAAGAAGGGCATCGCCTCCGCCGGCCCGTTCAAGGGGCACAAGCACACCCTCTATGAAGGCGGCCTGCTGGTGCCGGCCTGCGCCGAATGGCCCGGCGTGATCAAGCCCGGAACCGCCACCGACGTTCGTTGCTCCACGGTCGACTTTGTCCCGACCATCGCCAAGCTCGCCGGCTATAAAATCGCCGGCAAGCTGCCGATCGACGGCATCGATCTCATGCCGGTCATCGATGGAACGCAGACGGCGCGCGGACGGGATCTGTTTTTCGGATACATGCGCTTGTCCGACGGAATCGATGGCAAGGCGCTGATCAGCGGCGACTACAAATTGTTGACCGAAGCCACCAAGGGCGGCGGCCAGACGCTGCTGTTCGATTTGAAAAAAGATCCGGGCGAAACCACGGACCTGTCCCAAAAGATGCCTGAGCGGTTCATCGCTTTATCAAGGAAGCTGGCTGAAATCGAAAACAGTTGCCGGCTCAGCCGCGATGGAGCGGACTACAAATACTAATGAAAAGAGCAACGCCATTTCAGATCGGATTCGCTTCAGTCGGATGGTCCGACCGCAAAGACGCAAAGACACGAAGGTTTTCGTTTTTAGCGCCTTTGCGTCTTCGCGGGCGTGGTTCGGCGGCAGGAATTCTGTTGTTCGTTGTCTCGTCTGGAATGGCCCGGGACTATCGGGTGGATTCGCAACGGAAGTTCGAGGCCGTCAGCCAGATTGAAATGCAGCCCGGGGATACGATCCTGCTCAAGCGGGGCATGCTGTTTACGGGAATGTTGTCGCCGCAGGGCAATGGTGCGGAGGGGGCGCCGGTTCGGATTGGCGCCTTTGGGCGGGGTGCCCGTCCGTGCATCCAGGCCCGCGGCAAAGCGATGGCCGGCGTGCTGCTGAAAAACCCCTCCTTCTGGGAAGTGCATGGATTGGAAGTCACCAATACCGATGGCTCCGACGACGACCAAGGCAACCTGTTCGGGATCTATGTGCTGGTGGAGCGCACGGAAGGAACCTACCGCCACGTCTACATCAACGACTGCCATGTTCACGATGTGAACGGCATGGTGGCCGGGAAAAGGCGCGGCGGCATCCACGTGCATATGACCAAAGTGAAGAATTCCAAATTCGATGACCTGCGGATTACCAACAACCGGGTTGAAAACATCGGCGGCGTCGGGATCGGCAACGATTCCTCCTGTGGCGAGGTGAACCTCCGCCAAGACGGCGTTGAAGCGAAGAACCTCTGGACGCGCGTCTATGTGGCGGGGAACCGGGTGGACACCACCGGGCGCAACAACATCATTGCCCGCGTCAGCAAAGACGCCGTCTACGAGCACAACATCCTCGCCAACAGCAGTCGCCGCGATACCGGGCACAGCATTTTCTGCTTCAACACCGACGGGATAAAAATCCAGTACAACGAAGCCTACGGCAATGTCGGCGACACGAAAAACCAGGATGGCGGCGGCGAATCGGACCGCGGCGGATTCGATGCCGACTACAACTGCATCAATACCTTCATCCAATACAACTACAGCCACGACAATCTCTGGTTCTGCGGCATCATGAAAAAACCCACCCGCAATGTGGTGATTCGATACAATGTCACCCAGAACGACCGGTTGGGGATCTATTTTTACGGGTTCGAAAAGGAAACGCGGGCGGAAAATGTCCACATCTACAACAACACCCATTTCGTTCAGCGGGGATTGGATGTCGAGGTTTTTGCCGAAGGCCGCACTCCGCTCAACTCCACGTTTGAAAACAACATCTTCTATTTCGAGGGCCAGGGTAGCTGGGGCAGGAAGGCCGCCGGCATCAACACCCGCTTCCGCAACAATCTCTACTTCAACATCGAGCCGCACCCGTCCGACACAAATCCTATCGTGGCCGACCCGGGCTTCCTTAAACCGGGCCGTGCCGGAACGGATATCGATTTAACGACGATGGCCGCGCTCGGCGGATACCGGCCCCGGCCCGGCTCGCCTTGCGTCGATGCCGGGGTTGCCATCGCGGGCAACGGCGGCCGGGATTTGTTGAATGTGGAGTTGGATGGCGCGGGGGCGGACATCGGGGCCTTCGAGTTTCCGAAATAAACGTTAAGCATGGGGAAGTAGCCGCATGAAAAAGGATGTGTTTATGTGTCGTCGGGAAAATGGTTCGAAGCGCTCCGGCATGCGGTGGGCCGGCCTCAAGCCGGCGGTCGTTTTCGCCGCGTTTCTCTGCGTCTTGCCCGCGGTTGGCGCGGAGCAAAAGCTGGATCTCTATCTGTTGATCGGCCAATCCAACATGGCGGGCCGGGGCACGGTCGAGGACCGGGATCTCAAGCCGCATCCGCGGGTGCTCGCCTTGAACCAGAACAACGAGTGGGTGCCGGCGGTCGACCCGATCCATTTCGATAAAAAGCAGGCCGGGGTCGGGCCGGGCAGATCCTTCGGGATCGCGATGGCGGGGCATGATCCCGATGCCGTCATTGGCCTGATCCCGTGCGCGGTGGGCGGAACCTCCATCCGCAAGTGGTCTCCCGGCGCGGCGGATACGAAAACCAAAACGCACCCCTACGACGATATGCTTGCGCGCTTGCGCATCGCCATGAAAAGCGGAACGGTGAAGGGCGTCCTCTGGCACCAGGGCGAGGCCGACGGAAAGATGGGCGAAGCCGGCACCTATGCCGCCGCGCTGACGGAACTCATCGAACGGGTGCGGGCGGAATGCGGCGATCGGGACCTCCCGTTCGTCGTCGGTCAGCTTGGGCAGTTCGACGGCAAGCCGTGGAACGAAGGGCGCAAGGCGGTCGATGCCGCCCAGCGGCGGGTGGCCGAATCCGTGCCGCACTGCGCGTTCGCCTCGGCGCAGGGATTGGTGGATCGGGGCGACCTGACCCACTTCGATGCCAAGTCCGCCCGGTTGCTCGGCGAACGGTTCGCCCAACGAATGATTGTGTTGCAGGAAAGGAGAAAACGATGAATATGGGCCGCAGGAATTTTCTTAAAACAGGATCGGTGGCGTTGCTGGCTACGGGCGCGCTGGACCGGGCGCTGGCCAAGACGGCCGCAAAACCCAATATCCTGATCATTACCACCGACCAGCAATTTGCCGACGTCATGGGCTGTGCGGGCTCGAAGTGGGTCAAGACGCCGTCGATGGATTCGATTGCGCAAAGAGGCGTCCGTTTCCCGAACGCCTATGTCAACTATCCGGTCTGCATGCCGGAGCGCTACACGATGTATACGGGGCGTCTGCCGTGCCAACGGCGTCTGGCGGATGAGAATGACAAACCAACCATCTCGCTGGGCAACCAGGCCAAGGCCGCCGGGTACGACACGGCCTATTTCGGCAAGTGGCACATCCAGGACCAAACCTTTACCACGGAGGATTCGAAGCATCACGGGTTCGATGTCAATACGGGCGGCAAGGACAAGACCATGACCAAGAATGCCGTGCAGTATCTTTCCGCCGACCGGCGCAACCCGTTCTTGGCCGTCGTTTCCTACTACAACCCGCACGACATCTGCGAGTGGGGCCGCAAGAAAGCCGGCCGCACCGAAGGAATCGATATGAAAAACGGCGAGGTGGCGGTGGATCCCGACCTCGCGCAATGCCCGCCCCTGCCGGACAACCATGAAATCAATCCCGACGAATCCGAGGCGGTCGCCATTCGCCGCAGCCTGACGGACAAGGGCGTGCCCAATGCCCAGCTGATGGCAATGGATTTCAGCAAGGACGACTGGCGGCAATACCGCTGGGCATACAACCGCTTGGTCGAATTGGTCGACGCGCATATCGGCGAGCTGCTCGAAGCGCTCGATAGCAACCGACTCGCCGACAATACGGTGGTCATTTTCACCAGCGACCACGGCGACGGCTACGGCGCGCACCGCTGGCACCAGAAGTCGGTGCTCTACGAAGAATCCTGCCGCGTCCCGTTCATCGTTTGCTATCCCGGCAAGGGGCGCCGAAACGAAACCGACCAACGGCTGGTTTCCGTCGGCATCGATCTGATGGCGACCGTTTCCGATATCGTGGGTCGGCCGATGCCTTCCGGCCCCTACTATGGGAAAAGCGCGCTGCCGTTCGTGCTGGATAAAAACAGCAAGGCCCCGACGCACGACTATGTCGTGACCGAGGCGGAGGTCCGGATCTCCAAACAGCAGACGATCGACGGACGCTCGGTGCGCACGCCGCAGTATAAATACCACCGCTGGAGCCAAGGCGACCACCGCGAGCAGCTTTTCGATATGATCAACGATCCCGGCGAAACCCGCAACCTGGCGGCAAACCCCGAATATGCCGAGCGGCTCGAAATGCACCGCAAGCTGTTTGCCGACTGGCTGGAAAAAACGGACGATACCTACTCCGAAAGCTAGCGATTCGGCAGATAAATTTCCGGATTATTGCCACGAGAGAACGCAAGGACACCAAAGGTTCATCCCATAGGCCTTCGGGGGCTTTTTGTGATCTTTGCGCTCTTTTGTGGCGAACGACTTCCCGCATGGAATTCGCAATATTTAACCGGCGGAGCAATCGTACACTGGAAACCTTACATTTTCGGATGCTTTCAACCCCCCGCTTTGCTAGAGGTCGCAGAGACACAGAGGGGATATGTATAAGCCTCTGTGTCTCAGTGCTCTGTGGTGGAAATACGAAGTTCTAGGAGATGCCTGCACTGGAAAAGTAAATGAACCACAGATTAACGCGGATAAACACAGATTCATGAACAGGTTCGTCCTC
>NZ_JBFJYW010000124.1:0-10324 GCF_041622395.1 Pontiella sp.
CCATTACTTTTCGCTTCATGATGTTTTCCCTTTCGTTTGTTGTTCCAACAGCACTCTCCGCTCTCCGTACTTACGCATCCTCAATATTCCTAAATAGGATATTTTGAACCTAATGCATGGATTTGTAATCCTCTTGTACTATTCCTGCGTCCTTGTGTACGAATGGGGCCGTGAGCGAGCCGGGGCTACTGGCAAATCCGGAGAAGGCCATCCCGTTGCGTCAGGGGTGTTTCGCGATTCCGTTCCGGAAGGGATCGTCCGGATGGAAGATCAGGCGCCCCTCGGAACAGATATAGGCGCGCCCCTTGATCTTCGGAATGATCCGGCCGTCCCCGTCCCGGCGGTAGCTCGCTTCGAAGTGGCTGCCGATGATGCTTTCCTGAATCCAGATTTCGCCTTCCTGCAAGCGGCCATCCTCGGCAAGGCAGGCCAGTTTCGCGCTAACGCCGGTGCCGCACGGCGACCGGTCGTAGGCGCCGCCCGGGCAATACACGAAATTCCGGCTGTTCGCCCCGGGCAAGCCCGGCCGGCCGAAGAATTCGATGTGATCGATCTCGGCGCCGTCCTTGCCGGTAATGCCCGCCTTGCGCAGCGCCTCCTTTACGATTCGCGCCTCGACCAGCAGCTCCTCGACCCGGTGGAGCTCAAGGGCGATCGGGCCTTGCTCGGCGAGAAAAAACCAGTTTCCGCCCCAGGCAACGTCGCCGCGAATGGGATCTCGATCGGGCCGTTCCACCGCAACGCCTTTGCGGTAGCGGTAGCTTGCGACGTTTTCAATGCTGGCCTCGGTGGGGGAGATCAACTCTACGCCCACCAGGCCGACGGGCGTTTCGATCCGGTGTTGGCCGGTTCCGATACGCCCCAGATGGGCGAGGGTGACCGCCAAGCCGATCGTCCCGTGGCCGCACATGCCCAGAACCCCCTCGTTGTTGAAAAAAATCACCCCGGCCGCGCAACCGGGGTCGACCGGTTTGCACAACAAGGCGCCGACCAGGTCGTCCGACCCGTGGGGCTCCAGGATGCACATCCGGCGAAACGAATCGAAAGAAGCGGCAAAAAGATCCCGCCGTTCCCGGAGCGATCCGTTTCCAAGGTCGGGGCCGCCCTCGATAATCACGCGGGTGGGTTCGCCTTCGGTATGCGAGTCGACAAACGTTACGGGATTTTGCATGGCCTGCTCCTTCTGTTTCCAGCGCTATCGGAACCGGTCCGCCCGATAGGGGGACGGATCGATGTGCGGTTTGCCGCCGCCGACCAGTTCGGCAATCAACCGGCCCGTGATCGGCGCCAGCGACATGCCCAACATGCCGTGACCGGTCGCCACGAACGCATTGGACAAGTGCGGGGTCGGCCCGATGATGGGGAGCGAATCGTAGGTCATCGGGCGCCAACCATACCAGGGTTCTCCGTCGGTCGTCGCGAGCGGTTGCGCGAGATATTCGTTGGCACTGCTTCTGAGCAGCTCCAGGCGCCGCTGCGGGATGCTGGAATCGTAGCCGGTGAACTCCATCATCGACCCCACCCGGAGCCCGTTTTGCAGCGGCGAAAGGCCGACGCGGTGTTCCGGAAGCAGGGCGGGGTAGGTTGGACCGTTGAGCTGGTCCGTCGTAATCGAATAGCCTTTGCCCGGCTGGATCGGCAGTTTCAGCTCCAAGGCCTCCTGCCAGTGCGGCGAGAGCGCCCCCGTGGCCAGGACCACCTGGGCGGCCGCGAGCTCGCCTTGGCCGGTGACCAGGGCGGTGACCTTGCCGGCCTGCTTGCGGATCGCTTTCAGGCCACAGTGTTCAACGAGGGTTACTCCCCGCGCTTCCAGAAAGCCCCGCAGCGCGGCGGTGAAGCGAGCGGGATTCAGCGAGGCATCCTCTTGATAGAGGAATGCGCCCGCGAGGTCGTTTCGGTAGCCGGGATCCATGGCATGCAGCTCGGCGCCGTTCATGCGTTTGGCCCGGATGCCGAACTCGCGCGCCAACAGATCGTCGGTCCGGCTTTGGGCGTCGAACCCCTGCGCGGTGCGCAGCACGTAGAGCAGGCCCTGCTTGCGCCATTCGCAGTCGAAGTGTTCTCGCTCCATCAGCGTGTTGTATTCGGCCATCGACGCTTCAAGGATGGTCTGGAGGGCCCGTCCGGCTTCCAGCATGTAGCGGTGCCGGCATCGGATGGCAAACTGGAACAGCCAATGCCACAGCGCCGGATCCATTCGTGGCTTGATCTTGAACGGGCCGTTGGGGCGCAGCATCGATTTGAGGCTGGTCCCGATGGCCCCGGGCTCGTTCAAGGGAAGGACATGGCAGGGGCAGATGTAGCCGCAGTTCGACTGCGAGCAGGCGCCCCCCGCCGTCTCCTGATCAATCACGGTTACGGTGTAGCCGGCCCGTTCCAGATAGTAGGCGCATGCCAGACCGATCACTCCTGCTCCGACAACAACGACTTGGCTTTTATCGCTCATGGGATCATCTCGTTCGGGGTTCGGCCTGGATTGAAAGCGCCCGGCCGGGCGCTAGTTCAGGCGGAAGGCGACCGACTTCTTGGCTTCGGAAGAGGGGCCCACCAGAACCGTATAGGCACCGGCTTCGAGCACGGGTTCCATTTCGAGTCCGGTGAAGACCAGCATGTCGGGGGTGATGGTGAACGCGACATTCTTGGTTTCGCCCGGCTGGAGCTCGATCTTCTCGAAGCCCTTGAGCTCCTTGTTCGGGCGCATCACCTGGCCGATCTCATCCTTCACGTACAGCTGC
Organism: Pontiella sp.; assembly: GCF_041622395.1. Lineage (NCBI taxonomy): Bacteria > Pseudomonadati > Kiritimatiellota > Kiritimatiellia > Kiritimatiellales > Pontiellaceae > Pontiella > Pontiella sp. The sequence continues at coordinate 2,736 of NZ_JBFJYW010000124.1, forward strand.
ACCACTTCCTTGCCCGCGCGTTTGCCGGTGTTGGTGACGTCGACGCTGACGACCACCTGGCCGTCGCGTTCCATCGTCGGGCTGGAAATCTTGAGGTTGTCGTAGGAGAAGGTGGTGTAGCTGAGTCCGTGGCCGAAGGGGTAGAGCGGGCCGGGCTCGGTGAAGAGGTAGCCCTTCTTATAGTTGATCTCCTTCTGGCTGTAGTGGAACGGCAGCTGCCCAATGGTGCGCGGCACGGTGACCGGCAACTTGCCCGACGGGCAGACATCGCCGAAGAGCACCTTGGCAATCGACTCTTCCCCGAATTCGCTCAGGTCCCAGCAATCGACGATCGCGTCGGCCTGTTCCGCAATCACGTTGATCGAAAGGGTGCGGCGGTGCTTGAGCACCACGACCACGGGCTTGCCCAGCGCCTTGATCCGTTTCACCAGATCATCCTGCTGGCCGACCGGGTCGAGGCTGTCGCGGTCGCCCAGCGCCCAGCCGAAGAAGGCTTCCTTGGAGGTGAAGAAGTCGCCGCCGACGAACAGCACGGTCAGGTCGGCGTCTTTCGCGATATCCACCAGTTTTTGCACTCCGGCCTCGGTATCGGTGTTGAGCGTCGGCCGCTGGCGGTTGTCGTCGGTGAGTCTGAAGCCCTTGTCGGAAACGAAGCGGACGCCCGGGCCGGCGATCTTTTCAAACGCGGCCTGCGTGTCGTCGGCCAACAACGGGCCGAGCAGGGCGATCTTTTTGCCGGAGGTTTTGTCTAGCGGAAGCCGGTTGTCCTGGTTCTTCAGCAGGATGATCGACTCCTCGTCGAAGGTGCGGGCCAGCGCCAGCGAGGCGTCGGAACGAACCTCCACCACTTCGTCCAGCGGGTTGTAGGGTTGGTCGAAGAGGCCCAGGATGAATTTCACGCGCAGGATATAGCCCGCCGAGCGGTCGATGTATTCCATCAGGCTCGGGTCTTTCTTTACCATGTCGGGGAGGTAGACATAGGCGTCGTCGCTGTAGAGATCGAGGTCGACTCCCGCCTTCAGGCCGAGTTCGGCGGCGGCTTCCGGCGTTTCGGCCACCTTCATGAAGAAGTGGAGGCGGGCAACGTCGTTGGCGTCGGAGACCACATAGCCCTTGAAGCCCCACTGGTTGCGCAGCACTTCGGTGAGCAGCCAGCGGTTGGCGTGGCTGGCCACGCCGTTGATGTCGCCGTGCGAGGCCATGATGCCGAGCGCATGCGCGCCCCGAACGGCCGCCTTGAACGGCGGGAAGATCTCGTCGATCAACACGCGCGGCGAAATGTCGATGGCGGCGAAGTTGGTGCCGCCTTGCACCTGGCCGTAGCCCGCGAAATGCTTGACCACCGCGCCGATGTGCGTCGTGTTGCGGTCTTTTTCCGCCCCGCCATAGCCGCCCTGCACGCCCAGCACCGACGCGAGAATCATCTGGGTGGTCAGGTAGGTGTCTTCGCCGAGCGCCTCGCTCATGCGGCCGAAGCGCGGATCGCGAATGATGTCGGCCTCCGGCGAATGGCACATGTGCATGCCGCGCAGGCGCGCTTCGCGGCCGATCACGTCCCACACCGCACGGACCAGTTCCCGGTTCCAGGACGCCGCGAGGTTGATCGGACGGCCGAAGACGGTGCAGCCATGGGCATCGACGCCGTTGTACGATTCGGTCACGAACAGCGTTGGAATGCCGAGTCGGCTGTTTTCGATGATGTGCTTCTGCAACTGGTTGTTGAGCTTGGCCGCACGCAGCGGCGTCAGGGCTTCGCCCGGGTTCTTGATGCCGCCCATGCCGTTGGTCAGCCGTTCGGCGGTATCGCCCTTCAATTCCATTTGGTCGTCTTTGTTGAGCCGGATGCCGCGGTTGGCGTGGAACATCCGCATCTGGAGCACCTTTTCCTCCAGCGTCATCCGCGCGAGCAGGTCGGCGACGCGCTCGTCCACGGTCAGGGATGCATTCTTGTAGGGCTCGACGGCGCGGGAAAGACCGGGGACCAGAAGCACGGTCAGCGCCAGCAGTACGGTTCTATGTTTTTTCATTTCACTTCCTTTGTTTTTAGATAGGTTTTTGCAAAGCGGATGCCCAGCTCAATCTGGCCTTTGGCACTGTAGTGGAGGTTGTCTTCCTGGCCCGGAACCTGGTCTTTTGCCGCTGTCGCGGCGGCCCCGCGGATATAGGCGTTCTTTTCCAGATCATCGGTCGGGACCATCACCGTGTTCTCGACGCCGAGGTTGGCCTGCGCCTCGCGCACGATTTCCGCATAGGCGAAGCGCGGGCGTCCCATGAAGCTTTTGGCGGGATTGATCTGGCCGAGCATAAAGAGGAGGTTGGGCTCGTTGGTATCCCGGCGGATCGCGGCGATGTGCTTCACCATTTTTCCCTTATAGGCTTTCGCGTCGGCCTCGGTCCCCGAATCCCGTTCGCCCTGATGCCAAAGCATGGCCGCAAGCGTGGCGTCGGGGACGGTGGCTTGGGCGTTTCGGTAGGCCCCGAGCAGTTGTCCATACAGCTCGCCATCCGTTGCCCAGCGATCCATCGAGGTGCCGCCGACGGCATGCTTGATGATGCCGATATGGCGGTCGGGTTGTGCTTGGGCAAGCGTGTAGGCGAAACCGATCTCCGGGCCGAAGCGCTGTTTGATTTCCAGCGGCTCCCACCTCTTCCGTTTATCGTTCCAGATGGAGACGTTTCCCGGCGCGGAACGAAAGGCGGCGAACGCCTCGGTCTTCGGAAGATCCGGGGTAAAGCCGTTGCCCTTCATGTTGGATTGTCCGCCGAGCAGGAACAGCACATCCGGCTTCGCGGGCGCTCCCATGACCGTACAGACGGCCATCACCGGTATAATGCAGAGAATGGATTTCATGAGCACCGTGTTGTTGTTGGACAGGATAACAGGATGAACGGGGTGTCCGCTAAATCCTGTTACCCTGCCTAAAAAACTACTGAACGAGCTTCAGGTTTTGATCCAGCCGGTATTCGGCTCCGGCCTGGGTGTTGGAGGTCCACACCTTGTCGCCGTAGACGACCTTGCAGGGGAGCCCCGATTTCGAGCGGATCGTGGCCGCGACGAGCCGGCCGTCTTTCCACGCCATGTCGACTTCGAAGTTGCCGCGGGCGCGCAGGCCCTTGAGCGAGCCCGTAGACCAATCGGCGGGCAGGGCGGGCAGCAGTTGGATTTCCTGCGCGTGGCTCTGCACCAGCATTTCGCAGAAGCCAGCGGTGCCGCCGAGGTTGCCGTCGATCTGGAAGGGCGGGTGCGAGCAGAACAGGTTGGCGTAGACGCCGCCGCCGCTGTTGCCGTAGATGGTGCGCGTTTCGCCGACGAGGTTGATCAGGCCGCGCATCACCTTGTGCGCCCGGTCGCCGTCGCCCAGACGCGCCCAGAAATTGATCTTCCACGCGCGGCTCCAGCCGGTGCTGGCGTCGCCGCGGGCGTTGAGCGAAACGCGGCAGGCCTCGGCCAGCTCCGGCGTGAGCGCCATGCTGATCTGGCGGCCGGGATAGAGGGCGAACAGGTGCGAAACGTGGCGATGCTTGTCTTCCGGGTCATCCTTGTCGATTTCCCATTCCTTCAGCTGGCCCCAACGTCCGATCGCCGGCTTCAGCAGGGCGTCGCGCATCCCGGCGATTTTGTCGCGGAACGCTTGATCGTCGCCCAGCGCATCGGCCGCTTCGACGGTGTTGTTGAAGAGGTCGAAGATGATTTCCTGGTCGTAGGTGACGCCTTCTTCCGGCTCGTATTTATATTGCTCCGGCGACCAGCCGTCGGGCGTAACCAGCGTACCGTCGGGGCGGCGCTTGAGGTGGTCTTCCCAGAAAAGGCAGACCTCCTTCATGATCGGGTAGGCGACGGTGCGGAGATATTCCGGGTCGCGGCCGAAGGCATAGTGCTCCCACAAATGCTGCGCATACCACGCGCTGCCGGGGCCGTTCCATTTCCAATAGCCCACGCCGCAGGCATTGTTCATGGTGCGGATCGTCCAGCCGCGCACGTCGCCATACTGGATCCGGGTGATCTTCGCGCTGACCTCGCGGATGCTGTCGACATATTCGATGAACGGGATGTGGCACTCCGCGATGTTCGCGGTTTCGACGGGCCAATAGTTCATTTCGACGTTGATGTTGGAGTGGTAGTCGCCCGCCCAGGCCGGCTGATTGCTGTGGTTCCAAACGCCCTGCAGGTTGGCGGGCAGCGCGCCGGGACGCGAGCAGCCGATCAACAGATAGCGCCCGAACTGGCAGAACAGCGCTTCGAGTTCCGGGTCGGAGGTTTGGTCGTCGCGGTAGGCGGCCAGCCGTTCTTCCGTGGTTTTGGCGCGCAGGGCCGGGGCGGTTTCGCCGAGGTTGACCGCGAAACGGCCGAAGATGGCCTGATAGTCGTTCAGGTGTTCGGCCAAGAGCGCCGCAGTGCTTTTCGCGGCGGCGGCATCGACGGTTTTCGTTACGCGGGCGTGGGGATGTTCGCCGATCCAGTCCTTGGCGTGGTCCTGTTCGAAGTTGGTTCCTGCGCTGAGGATCAACGTAATGCCGTCGCTCTTTTTGAATTCCAGGCCCAGCGGCGGCATCGGGACGATGCCGGGGTTTTCCGGTTTTCCGCGTTTCAGTTCGCCGCCCTGATTGAGCACCTGCAGCTGCGCCTCGTATTCGAAGCCGTTGCCCATATCGCCCGTGGCGATGAAGCGGGTTTCCTTCAGCGCAATATCGGCGTCGTGCATATCGGTCAGCCAGACGCGTCCGTTGAGGGCGCCGGGCTGGTCGGCCTTCAGCTGGAAGACGATGACGTTGGCCGGGTGGTTGGCGAAGGCGGTTTGGGTGTAGTGGACGCCCTCGTAGTCGTATTCGACGGTGTGGACGGCACGTTCCAGATCAAGCGCGCGGCGGTAGTGGGTGACTTTGGCCGGGTCGTGGCCGAGACGGATGAAGATGTCGCCGAAGGCCTGATGCGCGCCCATGCGCCCGTCGCCCTCTTTCCCGATATGTTCCGGCTGGGTTTCCCGGACGCCGCTCCAAAGGCTGATCTCGTTGAACTGGATGCGTTCGATCTCGGTGCCGCCGAAGAGCATCGCGCCCATCGGGCCGTTGCCGATCGGCAACGCCTCTTTCATCCACGATTCCGCGGGGCGGTCGTACCAGAGGGTGAGGGGCGCCGCCGCTCCCGCAGTCAATGTGGTGATGGCGAGCATCGCCCCTACCTGCTTGAATGATTTGTTTCTATTCATGGCTGCTTACCTTTCATTCCCGGTGACAGACGAGTGTTCGACAAAATAATTGCTGCTCATGGTGGAGGAACTAATTATTTTGTCCGAAATCATTTTGTCGGATCTCTGTCGTGAAGTGGTTTTAGTTGATTTCCTTTAACATCGTTTTGCCCATTTCGGTGCCGAGCCAAATCTGGGACGGGCCGTTGAAGTGGGTGTTGTCTTTGAGTGTTTCAAGATGGTCGGTGCCGATGATGAACACATGTGGGTCCTGCGCGGCAACTGTTTCCTGCGCCTGCTGCACGGTTTTTGCGTGGTCGAAACACCACGGCGTCTCTTTCAGCAGGCTCGACGAGATGCGGCCCATCACGATGGGAAGCGCCGGCTGGCCGGTGCGGGCGCGCACGTCCGCGAAAAACGTTTCGAGGTTTTCTTCGTAGGCCTGCGCCTTTTCGAGTTCCTCCGCATCCGATTCGCCCTGCATCCAGAGCAGGCCGCAGATTTCGTAGCCGGTTCCGCTTTCGCGGAGCTGCCCGAGCGCGTTTTCCACGTTGGCAAAAAACCGCGTGTTCATCGGCTCTCCGGGGAGCCAATGCTTCCACAGCTTGGTGCCGCCGGCCGAGGTTTTGACGATCGCGATGGTCGCGTTGGGGAAGGCGTTTGCCATCTCGTGGGTGAAGGCGAGTTCCGGGCCGAACTGGAAGCGGCGTTTTGCGGCGAACGAATCGGTACCCAACGGCACCCACGTTTTAAGCGCGTTGTCCCACGTCTTCGCGTTCGCCGGGGGAACCCGGTAGGCCTCCGGCACCTCATCGGCCTTGCCGCAGCCGTCCATGTTCGATTGCCCCCCCAGGATAAACACTTTGACCGCGGGCGCGTGCGGGGTGGTTCGGCAGGCGCACAGGGCGACGGCCGTCAATATCACGAAGGGAAGGGCGAGGGGTTTTAAATTCATCGGACCAGACAGGGTGCAGTGGCGGCGGCCACCAGTTCGCGGGGAAGGACGGGCGTGGCACTGTCCTGCGTGCAAACGAAGGTGCCCACCCGGTTGGCGTGCTCATTGATGTCCGCCAGCGACCGGCCGTTCAGCAACCCCATGCAGAGCGCCGCCGTAAAGGAGTCGCCCGCACCGACGCTGTTGATGGCTTTGCCGGGGCAGCCCGGATGGTCGTCCGCTTCATCGCCGGCGAGAAGCAGGCTGCCGTCAGGGCCGCGCGTGTAGGCGATCAGCCGGATGCCGAACCGCTCGCGCAGGCTTTCGAGCCGCTCCTCGACCGAGCCCTCGATGCCGAACATCTCCGCCAGCACGGGCAGTTCCTCGTCGCTGAGTTTGAGAATATTGCAGAGTTCCAGCGAGGCCATGACGGACGCCTGCGAAAAGTAGGTTTGCCGCAGGTTGACGTCGAAAATTTTCAGTGCGTCGGGTTTCATCCAGTCCAAGAAACCATGGATGGCGGCGCGCGAGGCGAAGCTGCGCTGGGCGAGCGAACCGAAACACACGGCGTCGGCTCGCTGCGCGAGCTCCTCGGTTTTCCCCGTAAAGGGAATATGGTCCCACGCGACGTTCTCGCAGATTTCATAGGTCGGCTTGCCGTTTTCCAGCGTCACCTGCACCGTCCCCGTGGGGTGCGCGTTGACCGCAATGTAGCGGTCGTCGACCCCGATTTCCCGGAGCACCTCGCGGATTTCCGCGCCGAGTTGGTCCGCGCCGACGGCGCTGACCGGATAGCCGTCGGCGCCGAGCTGGTCGCAGTGGTAGCTGAAGTTTACGGGGGCGCCGCCCAGCCGCTTGCCTTCGGGGAAGACATCCCACAAAAGCTCGCCGATGCCGGCCACAACGAATGGTTTTTTCATTACCGCTTCCTTTAGTGAAGAATGATGTAGAGCACGACCATGATCGCGAACAGGATGCCAGCCATGACGCGCGGGTCGGTGAGGGTGCCTTCCATCTTGCCGCGCAGCGCGTCGAGCGGCCGCGTCCAGCAGAGGCCTTCCACCTTTTCGGGGGCGGGCGCCGGCGTGCAGAGGCTCACCACGAAGTAGACGATGCTCGAGAGGATGAACAGATACCAGCCCACCTGCATGAACGGAATGCCCAGTTCCTTGGCGATCAACTGCTTTTCGCCGATCAGCGGAATGTCGATGGCGAGATAGATCAGGCCGACAACGACGTTGAAGATCATGGCGGCCAGTGCGCCCTGGTTGTTGCCGCGCTTCCAGAAGATGCCCCACAGGAAGATGGCGGTAATGCCCGGCGCGAAGGCCATCGGGATTTTGTTGATCGCCTCGAAGATGCTGCCGAACTTGCCGCCCTGCGTCGACCAGAGCATCGCCAGCACGACCACGACGCCCGCCGTGATGCGGCCGATCGTGACCAACTGGCGGTCGGGGGTGTTGGGCCGG
>NZ_JBFJYW010000125.1:0-10301 GCF_041622395.1 Pontiella sp.
AGGCCGTAGCGGCCGCCGATGATTTTGCAGCCTTTGCCTTCGAGCGCGGCAACCACGTCGAGGTAAAGCGGCTCGCCCAGGGCGCCCGGCTCTTTGGTGCGGTCGAGAACGATGATCTTCTTGGCGGTTTCCGGAATGCAATCAACGAACGCTTTCGCGGAGAACGGACGGTAGAGGCGAACCTTGACGAGGCCGAGCTTTTCGCCCTGCTCGTTGAGCTTTTCGATGGTCTGCTCGATGGTATCGCAGGCGGAGCCCATGGCGATGACCACCTTCTCGGCATCCGCCGCGCCGACGTAGTCGAACAGGTTGTACTGGCGGCCGAACTTGGCGGCGAACTTGTCCATGTATTCCTGGACGATTTCCGGAATGACATCGTAGTACTTGTTGGAGGTTTCGCGGCCCTGGAAGTATACGTCCGGGTTTTGGGCGGCCACCTTGAGGGTCGGGTTTTCCGGCTTGAGGGCGCGGGCGCGGAAGCGCTCGATGTATTCCGGCTCGATCATGTCCTTGAGCACGGCGTAGTCGATCATTTCGACCTTCTGCAACTCGTGCGAGGTGCGGAAGCCGTCGAAGAAGTTCAGGAAGGGAATCTGCGCCTTCAACGTGGCCAGGTGCGCGATGGTCGCCATGTCCATCGTTTCCTGGATGGAGCTGGCGGCCGTCATGGCCCAACCGGTGTTGCGGACGGACATAACGTCGGAGTGGTCGCCGAAAATGGCGAGCGATTGCGCCGCGAGCGAACGGGCGGAAACATGGAAAACGGTCGGCAGCATTTCGCCGGCAATCTTGTACATGTTGGGGATCATCAACAGAAGCCCCTGCGAAGCGGTGAAGGTGGTCGTCAGCGCACCGGCGCTCAACGAACCATGAACCGCACCGGCGGCACCGGCTTCGGACTGCATCTCAACCACATCGACGGTTTTGCCGAAGAGGTTTTTTTTGCCTTGGCTGGCCCATTCTTCCGAATACTCGCCCATGTTGGATGAGGGTGTAATCGGATAGATCGCCGCAATGTCGGAAAACGCGTACGCGATATGAGCGGCCGCGGTATTACCATCGATGGTAACCATTTTCTTACTCATGGTCTGTTTACTCCTTGGTTAAGGTACCATTAATTATAAAAAAGAACGGAAAATTCGCCTGTTTCAGGCTTTTGTCCCCGGGTCTCCCCGTAAAAGCCCCGAATAATCCCAGAACCCGCCTGAATTGAAAGTTTTTTTGGCCGCTTTTTTCACTGGATTTGCATGGAAATGGCCTATTGGAATTGAGTCCAAATAGCCCTTTCAACAAAAAAGGCCCCGAAGCGGGGCCTGGAGGATGAAAAAGGGCATTGGCTAAAAGGATGAAGGGGTATTCAACAAGGGGTCGCTGACCATGATATTCCTCGCCGATTCATCCTCCGCCAATGCAAATACTACGGTGTCGGCCGAGTCGGGCGCGACGGTGACAATTTTGGTTTCAAAGCCTTCGAGCTGAAGTTCGAAGCTGCGCTCGCTGCGGACGTGCTGCTTGAGCGGGGTGGTGCCGATGAACTCGGCGCCGCCGGGGCGGTAGACTTTCGCCCCGCTGGGCTTGCTGTCGATCAGCACAACCTTTTCCAAGGCGGCAACGGACTTGATGAGCGGAACGACCACCTCCGGGCTGGACTCGGAAGAGAGCATGAAGGGCTTGATGTCGTACCCCTCCTTGTGGATCTCGAAGGCCGAATCCCTTTCAACCAAAACCTCGATCGGCGTGGTGCCGATGAGCTCGACGCCGCCCGACCGGTAGAGAACGGCCTGCGACGGATTGCTCTTGATGATCACATAGGGTTTCGGCTTCAGCTTGACGGTGACCAGCCGCGGGGAGTCCGGCGCGATGGTCAACTGCTTCGTGTAGTAGCGGTCCTGCATCACTTCGATTTCCATGTCGCCTTTGAGCAACTGGCGGAACGGGGTGACGCCGAGCGTAACGCCGCGATGCACCACGGTGGCTCCGGAGGGCTCGCTTTCCACGATCACAATCGGTTCGCGTTCCATCTTCAGGGTGTAGGGACTCGGCGTATGCTCGCTGATCGAAAAATCCAATTCATAGTAGCCCTCCTTGCGGAGCTGGAGATACCGTTTTTCAGTTGCCGGAATCGCCAGCGGGGTCGTTCCCAGCTTTTTGCCGTTGGCCACGTAGACGTCGGCGTTCTTCGGGTTGCTCTCGACCATGACCGTATCTTCGCGGCTGAGATCAACCATGACGTCGCCTTCCGGATCCTCGGGGATGGTGAATTTCTGTTCCGCATAACCGGGCGCCCGAACCAGGAATTCGCGGTAGGGTTTCGAGTAGTCGATGCGATACGGCGTGCGGCCGACGCGCCCGACGCCTTCCACGAACAGCTCGGCCCCGTTGGGCTTGCTAACCAGCAGCACCCGGTCTCGCCGGGCCAGCACCACGCTGATGTTTTCGGGATCGATCGGCGAAACCACGATGGTCTTCGAGAAATAGCCGGGCTTGCGAAACAGCAACTCCTTGTCACTGGCCAGCAAATTGACTTTCAGCGGAGTCGTTCCGATCAACTCGTTGGAATCCTTATAGTATACCTCTGCCCCCGAGGGCGTGCTCTTCATGGTCACGGGGGCGCACCCCGACAAGAACAGGGAGGAAAAGATCCCTGCGACGATGCAAAATCCAAATGCTGCTTTCCTAATCATGCCAAACCCTTTGAGTACTCTTTCCTACGTTCCAAACCATGGCGGAAGGTAAAGCAATCGCCGTACCAACCCAGACAAATCCTCGGATTTCACTCTTTTTCCCCAGCAGGGAATCGAGTTGACGACGCCCGACAAATCGCCTTAACTTCGCTTCAATGAATTATCGGACGATACGGACGCCTATTCCAAAATAGGCACGCAATTCGCTGTGCTCTCAGGCACCCACGACCTGAACCTGCCCCCCCTCTTTCCCATGCATGAAACGACCCTACATTTTGACAACGCCAGCGAGGCCCGCGAAATCGGCGGAGCGATCGACCGGCTGTGCGCACGCATCGAAAAGGACCACGGCCTGCAACTGGTCGTCCGCGACTTAACCGTCAGCATCCGCGGCGACGAGGAGGCGGCGACCCGGGTGGGCCGGTTCTTCGACGACCTGCGCAGCGTACGCAACCGGACGCGGCTCGACGACCAGGCAGTGGACTATGCCTACGATGCCTTCGCCCGCGGCGAGGAAAAGGTGTTCGAAAAACTGGCGAGCATCCGCATCGACGTCAATCCGCGCAAGCCCGCCGTTTTCCCCAAGACCCTCGGGCAACAAATCTACCTCGACGCCATGCAGGCCAACCCGATCACCTTCGGCATTGGCCCCGCCGGAACCGGCAAGACCTATCTGGCCATGGCCATGGCCGTCTCGGCCCTGCTCAAGGACGACGTCAGCCGCATCATCCTCACCCGCCCCGCCATCGAAGCGGGCGAAAGCCTGGGGTTCCTGCCGGGCGACTTCCAGCAGAAGGTCGCCCCCTACCTGCGGCCGCTTTACGACGCCCTATACGACATGATCCCGGCCGAAACCATCGAAACCCTCATCGAGCGCGGCATCATCGAGGTGGCCCCGCTGGCCTACATGCGCGGCCGCACGCTCAACCACGCCTTCGTCATTCTCGACGAGGCGCAAAACACCACGCCGCAGCAGATGCTCATGTTCCTTACCCGTCTGGGCTTCGATTCCAAGTGCGCCATCACCGGCGACCTCACCCAGATCGACCTCCCCAACCGCAGCTCCTCGGGACTCATTGAAGCCCGTTCCATCCTCCGGAACATCCCGGGGCTCGAATTCGTCGCGCTTTCCGAGCGCGACGTCGTGCGCCACCCGCTGGTGCAAAAAGTGATAGAAGCCTATCAGGCCAAACGAAACGCCTGATGCGGCCGCAACGAAGCAACACCGTGAAGAAAACATCCAAGAAAAAGCAAAAAGGCATCGCCGAGCGCAAGACCGAGGTCAAGCGCACGCACGATGTACCCTATAAAGCCATCGGCTTGGGCACCCTGCTCTGGCTCATCGTGACCTGGCTGTTTTTCGGACACGGCATCGTCCGCACCCCGACGCTCGCAAAAGGCCAAAAGGTGCCCTCCACCATCACCGCCTCCGTCGACTTCCGATGCGAAAACCTTTCCGACACCGATCTGGCCCGTTCGCGGGCGGCCGCCTCGGTTCCCTTGGTTTTCACCATCGATCCCGCCCCGGCGCAGGACGCCATCCGGATCATGGGCGAGCTGTTCAACCGGCTCGGCAAACATGCCGTCGCCTCGACCAACGAACAGCCCAGCATCATCAAATCGATGAACGACCTGATTATCAAATCATCGATCGATGCCACCGCCCTCGTTGCGGTCGTCCCCACCAACGCGATCAAAGAAACCAAGTCCGTCGTACTGACCGGACTTGAACAGGTGATGGCAAAAGGCATCCTGCCCGACGAATACCGCATCACGCTCTTCGCCAACAAATCGAACGAAAAGCTGACCATTGCCTCGGGCACGGATACCGTGGGCAGAACCGTGAGCCTTCTGGACCTTTACTCCTCGCGATCCGCCATCAAGGCCATCACCGAATCCATTTCCGACCGTCCGCGGCGCGAGCTGCTCAACCGCCTGCTCGCCACGGTGGTGGTCGAGAACATGAGCTACGACAAGGAAGCCACCGCCGCGGCCGGCAAACTCGAAGCCGACAAGGTGGCACCCAGCATCCAGCGCTATCCCGAAGGCACCATCATCGCCCGCGCAGGCGACGAGGTGACCGACCAGATCCAGTTGCTGATCAAGCGCCACGACGAACAGCGCATCGCCGACAAAGACGCGCTCGAACAATCCCTGGAAATCCTCGGCAACGGCATCCTGCTGCTCGCAGGGCTCATCGTGACCGCCGTCATCCTGCGCGTCGGGAACACCACGATGATCCGCGATCCGCGGCAACTGGTGCTCATGATCCTGCTCTCGCTCTTCACCTTGGGCACGGCCCGGTTGCTCACCCACATCGCCGGCTACTACGCCCCGATCGCGCCGATGGTCGTCTATCTGGTTCCACACGCCCTTGCCATCCTGCTCACGGGTATCCTGCTCGGCGGGAGCGCCGCCATCTGCCTCGGCTTCTGGACCAGCTTTGGCACCGCCGTATTGTTCGACCAATCCTTCAGCGTCTTCGCCCTGGGCATGGTCATCACGGTCACGGCCGCGAGTTGCGCACGCAACGTCCACCGCCGCGCCAGCCTTTTCCGCGCCGGGATCTGGGTTTGCGCCGTCAAGGTGATCTACGTGCTGATCACCGCCATCCTCAACCAACCCAACCTGCCAACCCTCGGCTGGCAGATCGCCGCCGCCGTCATCTCCGGCATGTTGGCCACCATCCTCACGATCCTGCTGATCCCCGCGTTCGAAAAAGCCTTCAAGATCACCACCGACATCACCTTGCTCGAACTCTCCGACATGGGCCACCCGTTGCTCCAGAAGATGGCCATGCAGGCGCCGGGCACCTACCACCACTCGCTGATGGTCGCCACCCTCGCCCAGAACGCCGCCGAGGCGATTGGCGCCAACCCGCTGCTGGTGCGCGTCTGCGCCTACTACCACGACATCGGCAAAATGGCCAAACCCGAGTTCTTCACCGAAAACATCCAGCACAAGGAAAACCCGCACGACGACCTCTCGCCGCACATGAGTGCGCTCGTCATCTCCTCGCACGTGAAGGAGGGCCTCACGCTGGCCAAGCGGCACAAGCTCCCCCAGCCGATCCTGGACGCCATCGAACAGCACCACGGCAACGGGCTGATTTCCTTCTTCTACCACAAGGCCAAACAACTCCAGGGCGACGGAAAAACCTCCATGGCCGACCTCATCAACGATTCCGACTTCCGCTACGGCGGCGCGCCCGCCGTGACGCCGGAAATGGCGATCCTCGCCCTGGCCGATTCCGCCGAGGCGGCCTCGCGCTCGATCGAAAAACCGACGCCGCAAAAGATTTCCAACATGATGGACGACATTTTCGCCGGGAAGATCCGCGACGGGCAGCTCGACTACGCCAACCTCACCATGGCCGAGATCAACGCCGTGAAACACTCGTTCATCTTCTCCCTATCCAACATGCTTCACGGGCGCATCCCGTACCCCAAGGACAATGACAACCACACTGCTAAATCAACAGGAAAAGCATCGGCTCCAGCTGAGCAAACTCCAAAAGCTGGCTGATTGGCTCGCCGCCAAACTCGAAGCGCGCACGGTCGAACCGTGGTCCGAGGTCTGCATCGTGCTGACCGACGACGAAGGCATTGTGCCCGCCAACCTCGAATACTTCGGCAAGGCGCGCCCCACCGACGTGATCAGCTTCCGCTACGACCCCATTCCCGGCGAGGACGAGGGCTTTAGCGGCGACCTGATCGTCAACGTCGACCGCGCATTGCAGGTGGGCCCCGAGCAAAACGGCGCCGACTACGAGCTCGCCCTCTACATCGCCCACGGCTTCGACCATCTCGCCGGATCCGAGGACGACACTCCCGAAAAGAAAAAAGCCATGCTGGATACGGAATCCGCATGGCTTGCCGAGGCCGGCAAGAGGGCCTCGGGGTTGTTTGGCTAAGAAACGACCTACCCGTTTTTCATCTGGGCCAGCACGCGCAGGCGCAGGGCGTTGAGCTTGATGAAGCCCGTGGCGTCGGACTGGTCGTAGCCGCCGGCCTCGTCGAAACTGACGATGGCGGGGTTGTAAAGCGAGTACGGCGAACGGCGGCCGCAGACGTGCACGCCGCCCTTGTAGAGCTTGACGCGGACATCGCCCGTGACGCTTTCCTGGCTCTGCGTGATGGCCGCCTGGAGCATCTCGCGCTCGGGGGCGAACCAGAACCCGTTGTAGACGAGCTTGGCGTATTGCGGGATGAAGCCGTCGCGCAGGTGCATCGTTTCGCGGTCCATGCAGATGGATTCAAGCGCGCGGTGCGCATGGTGCAGGATGGTGCCGCCGGGTGTTTCATACACGCCGCGGTCCTTCATTCCGGTGAAACGGTTTTCCACGATGTCGATGCGACCGACGGCGTGCTCGCAGCCAATGGCGTTGAGCTTCTTCAGCAACGCGGCGGCTCCGAGCTTTTCGCCGTTGACGGAAACCGGGATGCCCTTTTCGAAACCGATCTCGACATACTCGGCTTCGTCGGCGGCTTGGCTGAGCGGCTTGGTCATGCACCACATGTTTTCGTCGGGCTCGTTCCACGGATCTTCCAGGATCCCGCCCTCGAAGCTGATGTGCAGCATGTTGCGGTCCATGGAATAGGGCTTGGCGGCGGAAACCGTGGTCGGGACGCCCTTCTCTTCGAGATATTTGATCATGTCGGAGCGGCCTTCGAAGGGGAAGTCTTCGGGCATCCGCCACGGGGCGATCACCTTGACGTCGGGCTTGAGCGCGTAGGCCGTCAGCTCGAAGCGGACCTGGTCGTTGCCTTTGCCGGTTGCGCCCTGGCAGATGGCCACGGCACCTTCGAGGTTTGCGATGTCGATCATGCGCTTGGCGATGAGCGGGCGGGCGATGGAGGTGCCCAGCAGGTAGGTGCCTTCGTAGATGGCGTTCGCCTGCATCATCGGGAAGATGTAGTCGGCGGCGAACTCTTCCTGCACGTCATCGACATAGCACTTGACCGCGCCATGCTTGAGCGCCTTGGCCTCGAGGCCGTCGAGTTCCTCTTCCTGCCCGACGTTGGAACAGTAGCAGATGACCTCTGCATTGTATTTTTCCTGCAGCCAGGTGAGCAGCACGGTGGTATCGAGACCGCCGGAATATGCGAGTACAACTTTCATGGTTCATTCCTTTCAGTGAGTATAAAACGAAGGGGTTTCTACCGGGTACGGGCGCGCCAATCAACAACGAAAGGCGTCATCCCTCCCGGAGGCGCAACAAAATATCCTCCAGCACGGGCACGAGGCCATCGACCGTCTTCGAGAGCTTCTCCGGCGATGTTTCGCTGTCGTCCGGCATCCCGTTCAGCCGGACCAACAGCGAAGAGAGCGAGGCCGTGAGCATGTTGAAATCCTTGAACGCGGGATGCTGGACCACTTTCTCGAACGCGCCCTGCTTGTCGAGCCCCCGCATGGCGGCAAAACAGCGGTCGTTGAGTTCGAGCAGGCGGGCGCGGGCTGCCGCATAGGCGTCCTGTTCGCGGTCGTAGAAGAGTTCGATGTCTTCCCACAACTCCTGCCACAGCTCGTGGAAATCATCCTGCTCGTCGGCCGACTTGAAATAGAGCGCGCGGCCGGCGCAAATCCGCGCGAGCACCTCGTCGGGCGAGCTCTTTCCACGATAGAGGGCGTCGCGCATGTAGGCTTCGGCCTCGTCTTCCGAGATGGAGAGGCCCAGCTGCTTGAAGAAATCGTCGAGTTCGCCCGGCTCGTCCTCCGGATCGCCAAAGAGGGAGGCGAACAGGTTGTCCATCGGCTCATCGCCCTCATTGCAAAAGACGGCCCGATCGGCGAGCGTTTTGACGACGATATCCTGCTGGGCGTTGAAAAAGGCGGCCAGCGAAAGCGGCGGGTGCTTCATGAGCGGATAGGACCCGACCTCTTTTCCCAGCAGCATCATGACGGAAAACTGCTCGTAGCAGTCGCCCTCGACGCCGAGTTCGTCCTGCATTTGCTTGTAGGCGTCGCGCATGGCCACGGTCCAGTTGCGGACGTCAGACAGCTCCAGCGGTTGGCTGGCGGGCGCATGGGAAATAGAATAGACGCCCTGCATCCAATCCAGCACGCGCACCATCAGCGAGTCGCCGTTGCGGAACCCGCATTCGGCAAAATAGTCGCGCAGGTCGAACGTGGCAACCAACACCGAATCCGACCGGTTTTTGTTGGCCGGATTGTCGGCCTCCAGATATTCCTGCGCCTGCGTTTTTCCGAAAAAGCAGAGCGCGTCCATGGCGCGCGCCTTCGCGAGTTTGATTTCGCGGACGTGAGGCGCCGAGCCATCGGGCAGCACCAGCCAGACATCGGCGGGAAAAACATCGCGCGACAAGAAAGGCATGAAGCGGTGTCCCGGGAAGAGGAATCCGCCCTCGACCTCCACCGGGGTCGGCGTGATGCGAAACTCGGCGCCCTGGAAAAACATGCGGCGCGGAAAAAACAGCGAGACGCCCGGTTTTTCGAACGACTCGAACAGATAGCGGCACGAGGCCGCCAAGCCGTACACTTCGTTTTCGTCCACCCGACCGAGGCTCGCGGCGAGATAATCCATCAGGTCGCCAAGATAAAACCCGTCGTCGGAGGTGCGCCCGAATTCATCAACCAATCCGGGGAGGTCGTCGCGCTTCATGGCAGCCTAAAACGGGATATCGTCTTCGTATTCGTCGAAGTCGGCCGGAACATCCTTGTCGGCAACCGGGGGTTTGTCTTCGGCGGCCGGCGCGGCGGCGCTGGACTGGATCTTCCAGCCCTGAAGGTTGTTGAAGTAGCGGCCGTTGTATTCGCGTCCGCGGATATCGAACGTGACCGTAACTTCCTGCCCAACCTGCACCGTGTCCAGCAGGCTCACCTTGTCCTGCACGAACTCGAGATTGATCTCCTGCGGATATTTTCCGTCCTCGACGGTCACCACCATCTCACGCTTGGTAAATCCGCTCCCGAACGTCTGCGCGTCCTGAATCAGCTTAACTTTGCCGGTTAACTCATATGCCATTATTCATTCTCCTTGTTTAAATACTATTGCCCCATGCCGCATTGGCAGGGATTGGGCGAAAGGGCCGCCGATTCCTCGTGTAGCTCCAGACACGCTTCCCCGAGAAGCCGCAGCGCCTGGTCCACCTCTTCCTGGGAAACATTCAGCGGGGGAAGCAACCGGAGGACATTACCCGCCGTGGCCAGCGATAGCATGCCTTTTTCCAGCAACTTTTTCTGCAGCGGCGCCGCCGGGACATCGAGTACCAGACCGAGCAAAAGCCCCAGCCCCCGCACGCCCGAAATCCACTTCTTGTGCTTCATCGCGATCTCGCAGAGCCCCTCGATGAAATAGGCGCTCATCACCATCGTATTGGCGAGCAGCTCCTCCTCCTCGATCACATCGATGACCGCCAGGGCGGCGGAACAGGCCAACGGCGTTCCGCCGAAGGTGGTGGCGTGGTGGCCGGGCTGGAAGATATCGGAAAGCTTCTGGCCCGCGACGACCGCGCCGATCGGGAAACCGTTTCCGAGCCCCTTGGCCAGCGAGAACGCATCCGGCACGACATCGTAGTTTTGGAATCCGAACCATTTGCCGGTCCGGCCCATGCCGCACTGCACTTCGTCGCACAGCAGCAAGATGCCTTTTTCATC
>NZ_JBFJYW010000126.1:0-10254 GCF_041622395.1 Pontiella sp.
GCCAGTCCCAGATCGAGCTGGGCCAGGTGTCCGAAGCCGTCACCGCCTATCTTTCGGCCATCGAGCGCTTCGGCGACGATCCGTCCAAGCAGGGGGTCGACAAGATCATGCTGGAGTTGGTCAAAGTGGCCGATTTCCACCTTTCCGACGAAGATCGCGAAGGGCTGGCCCTCAAGATCAAACTTCAGCTCACCAGCGTCGATCCGCGGATGAAAGTGCTCCGTTTGCGCCTGCGGATCTCCCAGGCCATGTTGCTGGGCGACGAGGCAACGGAGGCCCTCGGCGCCGAGTTGCTCGATTCCAAACTGGAGCTCGAGCTCGCGTCCCCGGCCGCGCTGGCGTTGATGTGCGATGCGGCGGTCGCCACGGGCAATACGGGCGAGATGCAGCGCATTTCCGACTATTTCATCGAGAACTTCGAGGATTCGGACCTGCTGTGGCATGGCTACCGCGCCCGTACCTTCAAATACCTGGCCGAGCAGGACTACACGGCTGTCCTTCGCACGATCGATGCGGCGCAGGGCATGTTCGGTGCCGAACCGCATATGGGCTGGGCGCAGCTCACCAAAGCCGATACCGAATTCAAGATGGGCGATTTTACGGCCGCTTTCGATTCCTATAACACCTGCATGAGCGTCAGCGAATGGCGCGGACCAATTCAGGCCGAAGCCATGTTCGGCATGGGGAACTGCAAAGTGGCGATCGAGAAGTTCGATGAGGCGCACTCGTTCTATCAGCGCACCTACCTGCTCTTCAAAAGCTATGCCGATGGCGACTGGGCCGCAAAGGGCTACCTCGCCGCCGCCGACTGTTTGATCAAGCTGGGCCGGGAGGCCGATGCGGTCAACACGCTTAAAGCCATGCTTGAAGACGAATATGTCAACACCAACCCGCTTGCGGAAAAGGTCCGCGAACAGCTCAAGAAACTGGGGGTACAGTAATGAACAA
Organism: Pontiella sp.; assembly: GCF_041622395.1. Lineage (NCBI taxonomy): Bacteria > Pseudomonadati > Kiritimatiellota > Kiritimatiellia > Kiritimatiellales > Pontiellaceae > Pontiella > Pontiella sp. The sequence continues at coordinate 949 of NZ_JBFJYW010000126.1, forward strand.
GCCGATTTTTACCGTTGTGCTTGCGGGCCTGCTTGTTGCGGCCGCATCCGTCGACGCCGCCTCGCTCAAGTGCAAACTCATCATGCCCGGCGACAAGTCGTGGGAAGGGTCGATCGTCGGTCGCGATGGCGACTGGATCGAGTTCTCGACCGGCGCGTCGCCCCGGCCGATCCGGGTGGGCGCTTCCACCATCAAGGAGCTGGAGTTCGAGGTAGAGGTCGATCTGGAACGGCTCAACATCCTCAACCGCGAGCGCGAATACGAAAACATTATTTCGGTACTCGAACGCATGCTGGCCCCGTTTGCGGAGTATGACGACATCCCCTCGAACCTGACGCCTTACAAATCCTCGCTGATGGAGACCTACTATAAGATCAAAAACTACGACATGACGCTGGGGATTGCCGCCAAGCTCGCCAAGGATGACCGTAATCCCGAATTGCAGGAACGCAGTCGCGTCTACCAAGCCTTGGCGCTGATCGATGCCGGCCGAGCCGAAGAGGCGCAGGCCGTCATGAGCAAATATGGCTGGGACCAGAATTTGGGCGAAGATGCCCCGCCCGAAAAGCTGTACATCATGGCCAAGTTGCTGGCGTTGAAGAAGGACTATTCCTCCGCCATGGAACTGGTGGCGAAAATCATCGCGTTCAACAGCCAGAATCCCGAATGGATGCAACCGGCCGAGTTTTTCTGCGCGGAAATCTATACCGAACTCGGCATGTATGATTCGGCCGAAGAGGTGATCCGCCAGATTTCGCTGCTGTATAAGGACACCAACGAGGACGATATGGCGCAGAAGCTCAAGCTCAAGATTGAAAAGCTGCGGGCCGAGAAGGAATTGCAGGAATCTTTGGAAACAACGGAAGAAGCTTAAACCGACTAGGAATGAAGGAGTAATAGAATGACGAAAAAAATTATCAAACTGGCGTTTTGCCTGAGTCTGGTGGCCGCGCCGATCGCGTTCGCACAGGAAGCCACCGAAGCCGCCGCCGCGGCACCGGCGCCAAGCGTACAGAAAACCACTTTGTGGATGATGATCAAACAGGGCGGTTGGGCCATGTGGCCGCTGGGGCTGATGTCCGTCGGCATGGTTTATTTCATCGTGCAGAACGGTCTCGCCACGCGCGAAAAGGTGCTGTTGCGCCCGGACCTGATCCCGGAATTCATCCAGTTGATGAAGGATAAGAAGATCGTTGAAGCCCACAGCCTCTGCAAAGAGAACCAAACGCTGTTCACCTACGTTTTCCAGGCGGGTCTCGAGCGTTGCTCCACCACCCGCGAAATCAACTTTTCCAAGGTGAAGGAAGGGATCGAGGAAGCGTCCACCGAGGAAATCACCTCCTACATGAAGCCGATCGACTATCTTTCGATCATCGGTGCCACCGCCCCGATGCTCGGGCTGCTCGGTACGGTATCCGGTATGATCAAGGCCTTCCAGACCATCGGTTCGCAGGGCATGGGTAAACCCGAAGCCCTCGCCGGTAACATTGGTGAGGCCCTCGTGACCACCGCAACCGGCCTGCTGATCGCGATTCCGTCGATGCTGGCCTACTACTACTTCCGCAACAGTTTCATCAAGACCACTGCAACGCTTGGCCGTAACATTGGTGGATTGCTCGATACGCTCGAAACCGGCGAACTTCCGCTGGGCTTCGGCGAGTCAGCCGAGTAGTTTCCGCGGCTTGGTAGCCATTGTTTTGTAACCCTCCAACGCGAGGTGTGGAATGAAAATTAAGTCGCCAGCCAGAGATGACGTGTCAATCGACATGGGGCCGATGATCGACCTTGTGTTCTTGTTGCTCATTTTCTTCATGGTTGCTTCGGTCGTGACGGAACTCGAAAAGGTGGAGGTTGAGATTCCTCAATCCTCCCACGCCAAGGTTCCGGAGGACATGAAGGGCAGAATGATGCTCTCGATCGACTCGGAAAACCAAGTCTACTATGGCACCTTGCCCGTGACCATGGAAGAACTGAAGCCGATGATTGAGGCGGAGCTGAACCTCAATCCCGAACTGAGAATCCTGATTCGCGCCGACTATCGGGTCGAATACAAGACCTGCAAGGATCTGATGATCGCTTGCGGGTCCGTAGGCGCGACGGACCTCATCTATGCAACCTTCGAGGAATAAAAGATGAAACTTATTGAAGAAATGATGAACAAGAAGGCTGAGCTGGAAATCGCTCCGCTTATCGATGTGGTGTTTCTGCTACTCATCTACTTCATGGTGACGGCCTCCTTGGTTAAAAAAGAAGCGGATCTCTCCTTCATGCTTCCGGCCAAGGTGGAAACCACCGAGCCGCTTCAGTTGCCCATCGAGGTGCTGATCGAGGTTTCCGAAGATGGCGTCATTCTCGTCGAAGGCATGATGTTCGGCAAGGATGAGGACAACCTCGACGACCTGATTGGCCAGTTGCTTTCGCTCAAGGAAGCGGCCGACTCGTCGGGGAGTGACCTGATCGTCAACATTCTTCCGGACGATAAGGCCCTGCATGGACGGATTATCAAGGTGATGGACGCCTGTGCGGCGGCCAACGTGAAGAACATGTCGTTCAGCATGACCATGTAGTTGGATGGATCGAGGGGCCGGGAAATGCGGCGCCTCGTTGCCTATCAGACGCCAAGGGGTTTCCTTGGCGTTTTTTTACGTATGGCGGTACCGTGTGGCCTGCCCCTGTTCCGGGAGGATTCCGGAAAATGGAAAGGCAAACGATTTGTTTGTCAGGATCTTGCGGGTTGAGTACAGTTTCGACCTGTTTTGGATTGAAAGGACGATACTATGAAACGGTTTTTCCCTGGTTTGATGATGGCCGCCTTCTTGGCGGTTAGTGGCGCGAATGCCGCCGATGAAATTGCTTTTGTGGACCTGCAGGAAGTCTTCAAGCGCTTCTATAAGACCGAATTGGCGCAGGACCAGATCCGTCAGCAGGCGGACGATATCAAGATGGAGCGCGAGGAGATCGAGGCCGAGGTCAAGGTCATGAAGGAAGAGATCGAGGTGCTCCGCTCCGACTCGCGCGACTCCACGTTGAGTGCGGAGGTCCGCCAGAACAAGCGCGACCAGCTCGAGGAAAAGCTGGTGGACCTTCAGAAAAAAGAGAAGGACATGGCCGATTTCGAGAAACTCCGCATGCAGCAGATGGAGCAACAGAACACGCGCATGACCAAAAAGCTGTTCGATGAAATCCACGAAGCGATCATCGGTCTCGCCAAGGCCGAAGGCTACGATGCCGTGGTCGACCGCTCCGCGCAGAGCCGGATCGGGACCGATACGGTTCTCTATTCCGTGCCGCGCCTCGACATCACGGCGCAGGTTCTGGCGGTGTTGAACGAAGGCCGCGAAAAGACCCAGGTCGATCAGCCGCAGTTCGAGGTCGAGAAGAAAGAAGGGGAATAGGATGAAGCTGGCGGATATTGCAGAGCAGTTGGGCGGCTTGCTGGAGGGCGATGGCGATCTGGAGATCCGGTCGGTGGCCGGGCTCAAGGAGGCCGGCTCCGGGGATCTTAGCTTCCTGGCCAATCCGAAATATGCGGCGCAAGTCGCAACAACCAAAGCATCGGCCGTCATTGTTCCGCTGGATTGGGATCGCGAGGTCGCCTGCGCGCTGGTTCGCTGCGGCAACTCCGACCATGCGTTTGCGCAGGCGGCGGAGCTCTTCTACGAGCCCGTTCCCGTTCCGCCGGCCGGAGTGCATCCTTCGGCGGTCGTAGACGAATCGGCGCAGTTGGGCGAGGGGGTTTCGATCGGTCCGAACTGCACGGTGGAGGCTGGCGTGGTGATTGGCGCCAACACGGTGCTTCAAGCCAATTGCGTGGTGGCCTACAAGTCGGTCATCGGCGCGGATTGCATGCTGTATCCGCTCGTTTCCGTTCGCGAGTTTTGCCGGATCGGCGATCGGGTCATCGTGCACAACGGGACCGTAATCGGTTCCGACGGTTTTGGCTATGCCGTCCAAGTGGACGGATCGCGCACCAAGATTCCGCAGATCGGCATCGTCGTCATCGAGGACGACGTGGAAATCGGCGCCAATGTGGCGATCGACCGGGCGCGTTTCGGCAAGACCCGGATCGGCAAAGGAACCAAGATCGATAACCTGGTCCAGGTGGCCCACAACGTCGTGATCGGCGAGCATGCGGTCATGTGCGGCCAATCGGGCATCTCGGGCAGCACCACGGTCGGCGCCCGCGTCATCATGGCCGGACAGTCGGGGTTGGCCGGTCATCTCGAGGTGGGCGACGGGGCGATCGTCGGCGCGCAGGCCGGCGTGATGAAGGATATCCCGGCAAAAGATTTCGTTATCGGTTCGCCCGCGATGAGCCATATGCAAACCAAGAAGATGATTGCCAACATGGTGACGCTGCCCAAATTGAAAGAGAAGGTGCGGCAGCTTGAGGCCGATGTTGCAACACTCAAGCGGGGGTAGTTTTCGATCAATTATCCGGTTTTTGCGCCATATTTGTCCGAGCATCGCGCGCCGGAGTACAAAAATGCATCGAATGCGCCGGCGGGTTGGTTTCGGAAATATTTGTAACCATCTTGTTTGGACGGGGATAGGTTTCGAGGGTTTGCTTGGTACACTACATGCTATAGCCGAACCGTTTCGTATCGTAACGATAATAATGTAAAACTGACGTTTTCGAGTTTCGGAAGCCCGGTTTCGTTTACAGTAGGGTGCATTGCCGCCGGCTTGCCGGGGGCGATTAATTATTAAGGAGATAAAATGAAGAAAACCATCGAAGGATTCGGCGAACTCGTATTTGGCCTGCCGGTCATGGAAGCCCGTCTGTCGGCTCCGACTTTCGCCTCGTTGAAAAACACTATCGATTCCGGTTCCGCGCTGGATCCGAGCATCGCCGACGAAGTCGCCGAAGCGATGAAGGAATGGGCGATGGAAAAGGGCGCGACCCACTACACGCACTGGTTCCAGCCGCTCACCGGTTCCACCGCCGAAAAGCACGACTCTTTTATCTTTCCCGATTTCAAAGGCGGCGTGGTCACCGGTTTTGCCGGCAGCGAGCTGATCCAAGGCGAGCCGGACGCATCGTCCTTCCCGTCCGGCGGCCTGCGCGCCACCTTCGAAGCCCGCGGTTACACCGGTTGGGATCCGACCAGCCCGGCCTTCATCAAGTATGATTCCGTCGGCGCGGCCACCCTCTGCATCCCGACCGTCTTCTGCGGTTACCATGGCGAAGCCCTGGACAAAAAGACCCCGCTGCTGCGCTCCATGAAGGCGCTTTCCGACCAGACCGTACGTCTGGGCAAACTCTTCGGCGTCGACTGCGGCGATGCAATGGCCAAAGCCACGCTCGGTTCCGAGCAGGAATACTTCCTGATCGACCTCGATCTGGTTTCCGAACGCCCCGACATCCTCCGCACCGGCCGCACGCTCTTCGGTAAGGGCGCCACCAAGCACCAGCAGCTCGACGACCACTACTTCGGTGCCATCAAGCCGCGCGTCGCCGCCTTCATGGCCGAACTCGACGCCGTGCTCTGGCAGTATGGTGTTCCGGCAAAAACCCGCCACAACGAAGTTTGCCCGGCACAGTTCGAGATCGCTCCGGTCTTCGAAACCCTCAACCTCGCCGTCGACCACAACATGATCACCATGGACGTGCTGAAGGTGACCGCCGAGAAGCATGGCTTCGCCTGCTTGCTCCACGAAAAACCCTTCGCGGCCGTCAACGGTTCCGGCAAGCACAACAACTGGGCCATCATGGGCCCGGATGGAAAGAACTGGCTGAAGCCGGGCGACAACCCGCACGAAAACGCCAAGTTCATGACCATCGTGGTTGCCCTGCTCAAGGCCGTCGACACCCACGCCGACCTGCTTCGCGCTTCGGTGGCCACGGCCGGCAACGACCATCGCCTCGGCGCCAACGAAGCTCCTCCCGCAGTGGTTTCCGTGTTCCTCGGCGAACAGCTGACCGATATCGTTGAGCAGATCGAAGCTGGCGGTGCCAAGAACTCCAAGGACGGCGGCTACATCCACCTGGGGGTTGACCTGCTTCCGAAGTTGCCCCGTGGCAACACCGACCGCAACCGGACCTCCCCGTTCGCGTTCGTCGGCAACCGTTTCGAGTTCCGCGCCGTGGGTTCCAACCAAAGCCCGGCCGGCGCCAACGTCGTGCTCAACACCATTGTGGCCGAAGCCTTCGATTATGTCTGCACGCAGATCGAAGCCGGTCTGGAAAAGGGCGGCGAGTTCAACGCGGTTCTGCAGGATGTCCTCGCTTCCATCATCAAGGAACACAAGCGCATCCTGTTCAACGGCGACGGCTACACCGACGAATGGCTGGAAGAAGCGGCCAAGCGCGGCCTGCCCAACCTCGTCACCACCGCCGACGCGCTGCCGATGCTCCAGACGCAGAAGGCCAAGGACCTCTTCGCGAAATATAACGTCCTGACCAACGAAGAGTTGGAGTCCCGCTTCAACATCTACGAGGAAACCTACGAGACCATCATCAACATCGAAGCCAACACCGCGGCGGATATCGCCAAAACGATGCTGGTTCCGGCTGCCGTGATGGCGATCAACGAATACTCCTCCGTTCCGGCGGTTGCGGGGATCACCGCCGAAATGTCCAGTTTGCTCGAAGCCACCATTGCGGGGATCGCCAAGCTGGAAGCGGCGGAAGGCACCGTTGCCAAGATTGCGGCCATGGGCGAGCTCCGCGCATCGGTCGATGCCCTCGAGGCACTCGTTCCTTCCGATCTGTGGCCGCTGCCGAGCTACTCCGAACTGCTCCTCGTCTAATCGACCCGGACAGATCCACGAAAGGCCCCGCTTGCGCGGGGCCTTTTTTTTGTTCGAGGCCCCGATCCCGTTGGCGGGATGGCTTTCGCGCTTCGGCAACCCCGGGCCGGGGCGATCTCTCTTTCGTTCTGCTTGCATAGTTCCCCGCGCCTGTGTCTTACTCCGCCGCATTATGCAAAACGGCGAAAAACAATTCATTCACGGCATCTTCCTTTCCGAGTTGGAGGACTGGCTGGTGCGGGCGGGCGAGAAAAAGTTCCGCGCAAAGCAGATCTGGCAATGGCTCTACCACCACGAGGCGCAGGATTGGGACGAAATGAAAAACATTCCCAAAAGCCTGCGCGAGCAATTGGCGGACGCCTTCGTGTTCCGGGCGCTCGAAAAGGTCGAGGTGCAGGAATCCAACACGGGTACGCGCAAGATCCTCAGCCGCTTGATCGATGGCGAGCTGATCGAGGAGGTGCTCATTCCCGCGCCCGACCGCCGCACGGTATGCGTATCGAGCCAAGTGGGTTGCATGTTCGGTTGTGCGTTTTGCGCCAGTGGCCAGTTGGGCGTAAAACGCAATCTGAAGGCCGGGGAAATCGTGGGCGAGGCCCTGGCCGCGCAACGTGAATATGGCGACCGCATCACCAATCTGGTGTTCATGGGCATCGGCGAGCCGTTCGACAATTACGACGAGGTCATGCGCGCCGTACGCATCCTGAACGATCCCGACGGGTTTTGCCTGGGGGCGCGGCGCATCACGATAAGTACTTGCGGCGTGGTTCCGGGCATCCAGCGGCTGGAGGAGGAGGGGTTGCAGGTCGAGCTCTCCGTTTCCCTGCACGCGCCTTCGAACCATGTGCGCGACGCGCTGATGCCCGTCAATGTCTCCTGGTCGCTCGATGAGCTGATGGAGACCTGCCGCCAATATACGAAGAACACCAAGCGCATCATCACCTTCGAGTACACCATGATCCGCGACGTGAACGACACCGACGAACATTGCCGCGAGCTGATCGGCTTGCTCTCCACGTTCCCGTGCCGCGTCAACCTCATCCCGCTCAGCGAGATCGAGGAATACGAAGGAAAAACCTCCCGGCGCGAAACCGTCGAGTCGTTTATCCGGCAGCTGGAACGCGCCGGCATCAATACGACCGTCCGCTGGTCGAAGGGCGTCGATGTCAACGCCGCCTGCGGCCAGCTTCGAAGCAAATCGCTGGGCAAGAGCCTGCGGGATAGCTGATTGGGGCCGGGAGGTGCCGTCCAGGCTCGGGGCCTCCGGCAATCGATCGAACCACGCTTTGATTTCTGCCGGCGAATGCGCTAGGCTTTGCGCCAGGTTATGAAACGACTTTTCCATAGGGTGCCGGTGCTGGTGTGCATGCTCGTTTGCTTCGGGTGTGCAACCACCGACCATCCCGAAGGAGTATCCTACAAGGTCGTCATCCAAGGCGCGGACGATCGGGGCGTCAAAAAGGCGATCAAGGAGACGGCCACCACGATCATGATGCGCCACCGCCCGCCCTCGACCATCGGGCAACTGCGCCGCCGCATGGAAAAGGATCTTCCCCGCATCAAGGCCATTCTCGAGTCGCGAGGCTTCTACGACGCCCAAGTGGCGCTGGAGCTGGATGCGGAGCAGACTCCCCCGCGCGTCTATATCCGCGTCGAGCAGGGCGAACAATACCGGTTCCGCGATGTGCAACTGCGCTTTGCCGGCGAGCCGGACGAGCAACTCCAGGAAATCAAGCCGATGATCCGCCGCCACAACCGCGCGGTGGCGGCCACGGTTTTTGCGGAACAGCAACGCATTCTCGATTTGATGAAGCGCCGGGGCTATCCCTTTCCCCAACTCGACCGCCGGAAGCTCAACGTGGATCGGGAACTCAAGACGGTCGATCTCGAACTCGTCTTCGATCCGGGGGAAATGGCCTATTTCGGCCCGATGGTGGTCGTTGGGTTGGAGCGTCTGAAGCCGTCCTACATCGAACGCCAGATTCCCTGGAGCGAGGGGCGCCGCTACGACTCGCAGCTGGTCCGGGATTTCCAGAACCGTCTGCTGGGAAGCGGATTGTTCGGTACGGCGCAGGTGGCGCCGATGGAGTCGGCCGCCGAAACCAATGCCCTCCCGATCAGCGTGACGGTGAAGGAGCGCGACCAAAAGACGATCCGGCTGGGCGTGAACTATTCCGATGTCGGCCCCGGGGCGAGCATCTACTGGGAGCACCGCAGTCTTTTCGGCGGCGGCGACCGGTTTGAGACCTCGGTCGGGTGGAACCCGGTCGAGACCGAGGCGGAGGCTCAGCTGACGCGTCCGGGCTTCCTGGCCGCCAACCAATCGCTGGTGCTCAATCTCGCCGCCACGATTGAGACGCCGGACGCCTACGACGCGAACCAGACCCGTCTGGGCGGCCTGCTGTTGCGCGATTTGACGTCGAAAATCCAGGCCGGCGGCGGTCTGGGCTTCAAGTATTCCCGGGTGGATCAACTCGGGAGTTCCGATCGGCATGCCTTCGTGCTTTTCCCGGCGCTGGGCATTATCGACTATCGCGACGATCGCCTCAATCC
>NZ_JBFJYW010000127.1:0-10147 GCF_041622395.1 Pontiella sp.
ACGACGACCAAAAGACGATGGCCCTGTTCGGCGACGCGGCGACCGCATCGCTGGTCAGCTGCGAGCCGCGCCCGGGCAACCTCGGCGTAAAGCTCAACCGCCCGTTCCTCTCCGCCACCGGAGTCGACGCGAAGGTGCTCTACGTTCCGAACATGGGCAGCGGCGAGGTCATCGAAATGGAAGGCCTGACCGTCTTCAAGCTGGCCGTGCGCAAGATGATCGACATGCTCGACAACGCCTGCCAGGAGCGCGGCATCACCGTCGCGGAGCTCGATATGATCGTGCCGCACCAGGCCAACGAGCGCATCATCGAGGCCATCCGCAAAACGATCAAATGCCCGCCGGAAAAGATGTTCAACCACATCCGGAAATACGGCAACACATCGTCGAACACGATTCCGATCGCGCTCACCGAGCTGGTTCCCACGCTGGCCTCCGCCTCCAAGATCGGCCTGACCGCCTTCGGCGGCGGCTTCACCTTCGGCGCGGCAGTCATCGAGAAGGTGTAGGCCCCGGCGACTGCTGGAGGGTCGCATGCCGTGCGACCTGGCGGTCAGCGACCGACCCACCACCGATGCCCGATCGTTTTCGTATCTGGCATTATTCGTGTTCTGGATACGCTTTGCCGTGCTCGTACAACTTTAGCCGATCCATGGCGCGCTCGATGTGGATCGAGTACTTCGTACCTCCAAACCGCTTTTCATTATACCTAACGCATCTTTTTTGAAGTTCAATCGCCCGATCAAACTTTCCCGCCCGAGCATAGGCTGCCGCCGCGGAACCGAGGAAAGATCCGTTGCTTGGTTTTTTCGCGATCAATCGATCGGCATACAGCAAGGCGAGTTGCGGATCGTTTTTCTCCTTGTCGGGATTGGCGCCATAGTATTCCGCGAGGAGATTCAGGCTCATCATGTCATCATTTTCTTCGGCGGAAATGAGTAGCCACTTCAATGCCAGCTCCAACTGTCTGGGAGATCCATAGCCCCCGTAACACAAAATACCGAGCGTTGTTGCGCATCCCGGATGCCCCGCAGCATAGCCCTTTTCCAGAGACTCTATGGCCTTGGCGGCATTTTTTTCGACCCCTTCACCACCGTTCCAGTAGAGCCGTCCGATCTTTTCGTACGCCCTGACATCTCCTTTTTCGATGGCCAGTTGGTACAACTCCAACGCCTTGGGAAGATTCTTTTCAACGCCACCGCGACCATAGTGCGAATTCAGTCCCTGGGTAAAAAGGGGGGGCTCGCCCTCGTCGCGGCGGTCGACTTCAACCATGATCTTCGAACGTCCTGCTTCCGCGGAGGGCCCCGCGTACCGGATCTCCTTATTTTTGACGGTCCCGTTTTCCCGGAGATTCGCCAGTTCGTTCGTACTACCCGGATGTCCCGATTCCATCGCGCGAGTGAGCCATTTCTCTGCTTGAGTGAAATCCGGCTGAACTCCGATTGCCTCCTTGTACACCATACCCAGATTGAAACATGCGGGAGCACTGCCTCCCTCGGCGAGCTGTTGCAAGTGGTTCCGCATGCTCTCTCGGTGATCGTCGGTATAATACAACACATCCGAGTCAGGCGTATAAGCGCAGGGAATCAGATGCGCCCAACAAAATTCCTTCTCTTTGGAAAGCGATTTTGCCAACTCCAATGCCCGTTCATAATCCGGTTCCATGTCGTAACCAAACAACGCACTCAACATCATTGCACTCCGAGGATACGAGTCGGCTGGATTCATCTTCGCCGCCCGGTCGAATAGGGTATTTACCTCATCTGTTCGGCCTGAATTCCGTAGCTCCTGTGCTTTGAACATCAAGGCGAACGTATCGGTGGGATCAAGAGCATAGAGCTGTTCGAAAATGGCAACGGCCTCGTCTCCCCTTCTTGCCTTCAACAGAGCCCTGCCATACTGCCTCAAATAATCCGGATCTTCAGGTTTCAGTTCCACTGCTTTTTCATATGCAACAATCGCCTCTTCCAACTGGTTGAGATCCATCAGCGTGTTCGCCAAACCTTGATAAGTCCAAGCCCGTTCCGCCTGCTCGAGGGCGATGCGCCGGTGAACCAACGCGTCATCGAGACGACCGAGCGATTCCGTCAGAATATTTGCGTAGGTGTGATGCACCATGACGGGGCCCGGTTTCCACTCTTCAAGAATTCTCTCGTATGCTGCCGCGCCTTCCCGGGCGAAGCGCCTTTGCCCGCGGCACTGGATGGCAAAGAGCCACGTCAGAAACAGGTCGTCCGGGTTCTCTTCCATGACGCGCCGCAAAACGCCATATCCTTCGGAGACGTTCTTGTCGGCATCCATTTGAATCGCGGCCTGTGCCGCACGAGCCCTGGGGGATGAGTCCTCCAAAACCAAAACCCCTGCGAAATAGAGCATGGCCGATTGCTTATCCCAACGGCTACGCGCCATGACTCCGCGCTCGAAGAGCAACCGCGCGTCGGGCTTGAATTTGACGATGGTGCGCTCGAGCATATCCTCGGCTTCCGCCTGCCTGCCGTCCTTCAAGAGTTGGAGCACATAGGTGCGTGCGGTCGCGCGGTCGGCGGCGTTCGCCTCAAAACGCGAGCGGCGTACCTCCAAATCATTTTCGCGGAGAGCATGATTGAGAGAATCGATTTCGGCCATACCGCGGCATGCTGCGACCGCATCGAAGTTCATGGCCCGAAGGCGCCATGAAGAAGCGACCCTCCGGTTCTCTGTCACTCCCTTGCCGAATTCGCAGCAATGCGCCGCCGCCATGATCGCCTCGACACTGCCCTCGCCAACGGCCTGAACAAACAAGCCATACGCAACGGCAGCGTTGGTTGGATACGCATCCAACCCCTGCCGATACACCTTATCCGCGTCGGTGGTGGAAAAGGCCGCAGCGGCCATGCAACTCATTAGCCATGCAGCCATAATGTTTTTCATACCACTTCTCGCTTTCGATTATTTTGGAGATGCGGGTTCGCACCGCACGATGGTCTGTCCGTTGCGGCGTGCGATGCGCAATTGATTGCGGGAGGCATTGTAATCGACGATCCGTGCTTCGATCATTTGGCCATTTGCAGAAGTGAATATACGAAACGGACGCTCTTCGGCCGTTGGGGCGAACAACACGGCGAACAAGGCCAACCCTGTGAGGAAGCCTCTCATCCGTTTACTTTGCGTCGAATTCCTTGAGCATCTTCATGGCGGTGGTGTGGTTTTGGGCGGCGGCCTTGCGCAAGAAGGGGATCGCCTTGTTCCAATTGCGGGGGGTTCCGATGCCGTGGTAGTAGACCATGGCCAGGTTGAACTGGGCGTCGGCGTTGCCCTCCGCGGCCAAGGCGGCCAGGTGGGCCAGCAGCATCCGGCCGGGCTCGGGCGCGAGCGAGGTTTGACCGGCCCCGTTGATCTGCGCCTCCATGCGGACGAGCGCGGCATCGCCGGCTTTGGAATATTCGGCGTCGGAGGCGACGCAGAGATCGAACGCCCACTGGTAGTCGGGCCAGGTGCCATAGCCATAGAGCTTGGAATGGGCGGCGTATACGCAGGCCAGCGGGTTGGCCGGGTCCCGGCTGACGGCCCGGCCATATTTCGCGAATGCGTCGTCGGGCCGGCCCATTTTTTCGAGGGAGCGGCCGGCGAAGACCAAGCCGGAGACATCCTTGGGATTGAGCGTGGAGGCCTGGCTGAATTTTTCGTAGGCGGAGGCATAGTCGCCCATGAAGAAACGGCATTTGCCCCAATCCATCCAGAAAGCGGACTTGTAGGGATCCAGTTGGAGCAGGTTCGCGTAGGCGCGGTCGGCGGCGTCGTAGCGCCGCAGCGCCGCCAGGTTGAGGGCCAACTCCTGATAGGCCCACGGTTCCGGCTCCAGCTCGGTCACCAGCTTACGGTGCTCCAAGGCTTCTTCCGGTCGGCCGAGCGTGGTGGCCAGCAGGTCGGCATAGGTCCGGTGAAGCATGACGGGCCCGGTCTTCCACTTCTTGAGAATCTTCTTGAACTGGGCATCGCCTGCTCCCGCCTCCTTGGGGTAGGAGCGCGTTTCCATGGCATAGAGCCAGCGCACCAGAATCTCGTCCGGATTCTCGTCCACCAGGCGCTTGAGCGTCTTGAAGGAATATTCGGCGCCATAGCCCGAATCCATGGCCACCATGGCGTAGGCGGCGCGGCCCGGAACCGTATCGCGGCCCCGGACATGGGTTTTCGAAAACCATTGGTTGGCCCGGGCGTTGTCCAGCCGGCTGCGCAGCAGAACCGCATGCAGGAAGATCAAACGCTGGCTATCGGGAATCGTTCGATTCACCTCGGCCAACAGCCACTCGGCGTCCTTTTGGCGCCCCTTGGAAAGGAGATCGAGCGCCTCGTCGTAGATGCCGTGCGAGTAGGCAGGGTTCCGGCCCCATTCGATCGCATCGAAATCCACCGTGCCCTTATCGTCTTGCTTGGGCGATGAACAACCTGCCAGCAAAACCGCCAGCCCCAAAAAAATTACTCTCTTCATTCCTGCCTCTTTTCCCGAAGGATCTTTCGACTCGTGCCGCTGATGCGAGATAAAACGGGACAAGCAATAGCATGGCTTGCAGGGGCGTTTCGATTTTAAAAAGGCGCTCCTTTCGGGAGCCCGCCCGCCGCTCGCGAGCGGATCGACGGATCCAGGGGTGGCCGCCTCGAAGCCCGGATCGCGTGGGCGCGGGAAAGCGCCCGGATTCTGTTCAAAAACGGCACAGCTGTGACGCGCGCTGTGCCACTTTTTCACGCTTCGCACCGGCCCCGAAAACGCAAAAATCCGCCAAAACCAAGGGAAAACGGGCAACGGATTCGTTGGCACATTTTTTGTATAGGGGAAAGTCGTCAACCTGATCGACAGGCTTCCGCATGGTGCGGGAGCAGATAACGAAAGGAGTGCAAACATGTATTGGACCGATAACAGATCCTGGAGCCCGTTTGCGGAGCTGCGTTCTTTGCAGCGGGAAATGAACCGTCTGTTCGACGGCTACGAAGGCGGAACCGCCATGTCCCGCTTCCCTGCGCTCAACGTGTGGGGCAATTCGGAAAACGTGATCGTCACGGCGGAACTGCCGGGGCTGGATGCCGCCGATATCGACATCAGCGTCGTCAACAACCAACTGACGATCAAGGGCGAACGCAAGGGCGACAAGCCGGCGGAAAACGCCGTATGCCACCGTTGCGAACGCGAAACCGGCAAGTTCGTGCGCACGGTCCGGCTGCCCTATGCGGTCGAGAACGACAAGGTGCTGGCCGCTTTCCACAACGGTATTCTGAAGATCACATTGCCGCGCCATGAAGCCACCAAGCCGAAACGGATCGAAATCAAAACAAACTAGTCGACGCTCGTCCTCGATCCTCGAACAGGCGAGCGAGGACGAGAAGAAAAACCAAATTGGAACTGGAGGCGTTTGAAATGAAGGATAAACAGAACAACAGTCTCGAAAAAGTGAAGCGCGAGCAGATTGAACCTGCGCGCAACGAACAGACCTATGTGCCGGTGACGGACATCTACGAAAAGGACGATGCGATCCTCGTGCGGTGCGACATGCCCGGGGTGACGCAGGACCAGGTGGATATCCATCTCGACAACTACGAACTCGAAATTACCGGGAAGCAAAGCAGCGAAAAACCAGAAGGGTTCGACCTGCTCCTGGGCGAATACGGCACCGGGGTGTTCAAACGCAAGTTCAGCATCCCGCAGTTGATCGATCGCGACAAGATCCGCGCCCGGCTGCACAACGGGGTACTCGACATCGAGTTGCCCAAGGCCGAACAGGCCAAGCCGCGCAAGATCGAAATCACGACCGGCGCGTAAAGGAACGAAGGAGGTGCATGGCGCATGAAAGATAAATTGATTCCCTGGAAAAGGCAAAATGCGTTTCCGCAGCGGTGGCGCGACGAAGACCCTTTCGAGATGCTCCACCGGGAAATCAATGACCTCTTCGATCTCTACTACCACGGCGAACGCGGCCGCCGCAGGGCGGGATCTCCGGGCTTCGAACTCTCGGAAACCGACGACGAGATCCGCGTGCGGGCCGAGCTGCCCGGGGTGGACGAGAAAGACATCGCGGTGGAACTCGAAGATCACATGCTGGTCATTCGCGGCGAACGCCAGGAAGAGAAGGAAACGAAGAAACGCAATTACCATGTGTCGGAAATGAGCTACGGCAGCTACCGCCAAAGCATCCCGCTTCCGGCCGAGGTGGATCGCGATCAGGCGAAAGCCAAATTCAAGCGGGGCGTACTGACGCTCACGCTGCCGAAAACCAAACAGGCCCAAGCGGCCCGGAAACGGATTCCGGTGTCCGAAGGATAAACCGCCGGCCGGGGCGGCTTTGCCCGCCCCGGCCGAAGTAGAGAAAATGAATGTGGAAGACAAGCAGGGTGTGCTGATGATCACGCTGCCTAAAGAAAAACCGGAATAGAAACGGAAGGAGATGCGATGCTGGCACGGTTGGTCCACAACGCGTTCGCGTTTTATGAACTCGGGCTGTTCGCCTATGTGGTGTGCGGCTGGTTTCTGCACCCGGTCGCGCATCGGCTGCGCAACCGGCTGGCCCGCTGGTATGAACCGCTGCTCGGGCCCATCAGAAGCCATGTTCCCGGGCCGCGCTTAGGTATGGCCGTGATCGATCCAAGTCCACTGTTGCTCTTTTTGGGTCTGGCCGTGCTCAAGGGGCTGCTGCTCTCGATTCTGGTTCCCCCGGTTTGATTGAGGCAACATGAGTGTGAAATACAAAGACTACTATGAAATTCTGGGCGTCGAGCGCAACTCGAGCGATGCCGCCATCAAGAAGGCCTATCGCAAGTTGGCCCGGCAATTCCACCCCGACGTCAACCAGACGTCCGGCGCACAGGCGCGTTTCCAGGAAATCTCCGAGGCCTACGAGGTGCTGGGCGATCCCGAAAAACGCAAACGCTACGACCAGCTCGGCGCCAACTGGCAACAAGGGCAGGATTTTACGCCGCCGCCCGGATGGGAAAACGTCCATTTCGAATTCGGCGACAACGGCGCGCCGGGCTTCGGCTTTTCCGGACAGGGCGGCTTCAGCGATTTCTTCGCATCGATCTTCGGCGACATGGCGGACGGCGGCGCGTTCCACTCCGGGAAGGGGTTCCGCCGGTCGCCGCCGCAGGCGGCCAACGAAGAGGTGGAGCTGGCGCTTTCGCTCGAGGAGGCCTGGAACGGCGGCAAAAAACGCATTTCGGTCTACAATTCCGCCGGGGCGTCGAAAACCTACAACCTGAATATTCCCGCGCGCATCCGCGACGGCGCGAAGCTGCGGATGAAAAACCAGGGTAGCGCCGGCGACTTGATCGTGCGGATTTCCATCAAGCCCCACCCGCGTTTCCGGGTCAGCGGCGCCGATCTGGAAACCACGCTCAACCTCTCCCCGCCCGAAGCGGTGCTCGGCACGAAGGCGGAGCTGCCGTTGCTCAACGGGCGGGCCGAATTGCGGGTTCCCCCCGGAACCCCGTCCGGCAAAAAATTCAAACTCAAAGGACAGGGCCTCGGCAAACAAGGCGGCCGTTTCGGCGACCTGCTGGTGACCGTCGCCGTCGAAATCCCCGCCCAACCAACCCCGGCGGAACGGGATCTCTATGAAAAACTTTTGGCGTTGCGTCGCAACCGAAACTGACGCGCGCCAAATCAACTCAATGAAACCGGGCTGTGAAAGGTCGGCCCGTAAACAAACCACAAGGAGGTTAAGACCTATGAAGATAAGACCATTGGGAGGACGCGTCCTCGTTGAACCCGTAAAAAATGGAGAAGAGCAAAAAGGCGGGATCATCATCCCCGATTCCGCCAAGGAAAAGCCGCAGCAGGCCACGGTCGTGGCGCTCGGTACCGGCGAACCGGACGACCAGGGCAAGCCGCAACCCTTCAACGTCAAGGAGGGCGACCTCGTGCTGATGCCGAAATACGGCGGCACCGAGGTGAAGTTTGACGGAAAGGAATACAAGATCATGCGCGAAGACGAGCTCCTCGCGATCCTTGATTAACCTACTTGAAGGAGAGACAACCTATGGCAAAACAGATTGCATTTGATGTGGAAGCCCGCAGCGCCATGCTGGAAGGGGTCGAAAAACTGAGCAACGCCGTCAAGGTGACGCTGGGGCCGAAAGGCCGCAACGTCATCATCGACAAATCCTACGGCACGCCCTCCGTCACCAAGGACGGCGTGACCGTGGCCAAGGCGATCGAGCTGCCCGGAAAATACCAGAACATGGGCGCCCAGATGGTCAAGGAGGTGGCCTCCAAGACGGCGACCGTCGCCGGCGACGGCACCACCACCGCCACCGTACTGGCCGAAGCGATCTACCGCGAAGGGCTCAAGAACGTGGTGGCCGGCGCCAACCCGATGTCGCTCAAGCGCGGCATCGACAAGGCCACCGACGCCATGGTGGAAAACCTAGGCAAGCTGAGCACGAAGCTGACCACTTCCGAAGAGGTGGCGCAGGTCGGCACCATTTCGGCCAACGGCGACGAAACGATCGGGCGGCTGATCGCCGAGGCGATGGACAAGGTTGGCAAGGACGGCACCATCACGGTCGAAGAGTCCAAGACGATGGAGACCTCGCTGGAGGTGGTCGAAGGCATGCAGTTCGACAAGGGCTATCTTTCGCCCTATTTCGTGACGGAGTCCGAGTCGATGGAAGCGGTGCTGGAAAATCCCTGCATCCTGCTGTTCGAAAAGAAGATCGGCAACCTCAACGATCTGCTGCCGTTGCTGCAGAACGTGGCCAAGGGCGGGCGCCCGCTGCTGATCGTGGCCGAGGACGTCGAGGGCGAGGCGCTTGCGACCCTCGTGGTGAACAAGCTGCGCGGCACCCTCAACATCTGCGCGGTGAAAGCCCCCGGATTCGGCGATCGCCGCAAGGCCATGATGGAAGACATCGCCGTGCTCACCGGCGGTAAATTCATCACGGAAGATCTCGGCCTCAAGCTGGAGAACATCGGCATCGCCGATCTGGGAAGCGCCAAGCGCGTCACCATCACTAAGAACGACACCACCATCGTGGAAGGCGCCGGAAAACCGGAGGACATCAAAGGCCGCGTTGAGCAGATCCGCCGCCAGATCGAGGAGACCACCTCCGACTACGACCGCGAAAAACTGCAGGAACGGCTGGCCAAGCTCGCCGGCGGCGTGGCGGTCATCCACGTTGGTGCGGCCACCGAAGCGGAACTCAAGGAGAAGAAGGACCGGGTCGACGACGCGTTGCACGCCACGCGCGCCGCGGTGGAAGAAGGCATTGTGGCCGGCGGCGGCGTGGCGTTGCTCCGCGTCCAGAACGCGCTCGACCAGCTGGAGCTCGACGGCGACGAAGCCATCGGAGCGAAGATCGTCCGCAAGGCGGTCGAGGCCCCGCTGCGCCAGATCGTCGCCAACGCCGGCGGCGAAGGCGCGCTGGTGGTCGAAGCCGTCAAGAAGGGCTCGGGCAACTATGGCTACGATGCCGCGAAGGACGAATATGTCGATATGCTCGAGCACGGCATCATCGATCCGGCCAAGGTGACCCGCTTCGCCCTGCAGAACGCCGCCTCCATTGCCGGGCTGCTGCTGACGACCGAGTGCATGGTGACCGACCTGCCCGAGAAAAAGGCCGCCGCGGCCGCTCCGGGCATGGACGACATGATGTAACTCCAAACCACCCTCCGGCCCCATGCGGGCCGGGTTTACTCCCGAGCCGGCCGCCGGAACATTCCGGCGGCCGGTGCTTTTCCATAAAAACCCCGATTCGACCGGCCCAAGCCCCCCGATCCCAACCCGGCGGGTTCGGATGACATAATTTCCTTTTGGGCGAGATTATTTCATTTTTCGCCGTACACTGCGCAAATAATTTTCTTGGAGGCTTATAGGCATGTTGAATGATTTCGAAATTCGTACGGCGACCATCGATGATCTTGCGGGGATCTTTCATTTGGGGGAAAAGGTTTTCACTTCGCAGGCATATTCGAACCTCTACCGCACCTGGGATGAATATGAGGTGACGCATCTGTTCAACAGCGAGTGCGAGTATGTGCTGGTGGCCGTGTCAGAGGGAAAAGTGGTCGGCTTCGCGATGGGCACCGTCATTGAAAAGGCGCGTTCGGCCTGGAATTACGGTCATTTGCTGTGGCTGGGGGTCGATCCCGACTTTGCGCGGCACCGGATCGGAAGCATGC
>NZ_JBFJYW010000128.1:0-10109 GCF_041622395.1 Pontiella sp.
CCTAATCATTTTGTCGGAACGAGTTCGTATGCTTTCAGGTGAAAGATGCGGGGTAAAATATCCACGCGTGATCATTCTTTACCCATGAATCTTTTACCTGCCCGCCGCCGATCAAGACCGTTGCGGAAGACAGGAAGCTTTCAAACCCGCCCCAACGAACACGATTGCCCTTTTAGCCCGCCAAGCATCTTTCTGCCGTTCATTTTTCTGCCTATACCGTGGCCCCGGGTTCCATCCGGGGATCCGGATGGAGGATGACGCCGGATCGGAATCCGGCGCTACGTGGCCCCGGTTTCCATATCGGGGTTCGGGCGGCGGAAGACACCGGATCGGAATCCGGCGCTACCGGGGTTTATTTCCGCTTCAAGGGCAAAGGCGGACGGCCGGGGATTAGCTGATGTCGTCGAGGTTGAACGGCGTCATCTGATAGACATAGTAGTTCAGCCAATTGGCAAACAGCAGGTGCGCATGGGAGCGCCAGCTGACCTTCGGCATCTTCGACGGGTCGTCGCCGGGAAAATAGTTTTTCGGAACGGCGGGATTCATCCCTTTGGCCAGATCCCGTTCGTACTCTTCCTTCAAGGTCAGCGGATCGTATTCGGAATGCCCGGTAACGAAGATCTGCCGTCCTTGCCGCGCGGAGACGATATAGATCCCCGCCTCCTCCGACTCCGAGATGATCGTAAGCTCGCCGACCTTCTCGATATCCTCGCAGCGGACTTCCGTGTGGCGCGAATGCGGCGCGAGAAACCGGTCGTCGAATCCGCGGATGATCGGTTCGGTCGAGGTGCGGCAGGTATGTTCGAACACCCCGGAAATCTTGTTTTCCACCGCATGCTTGGGGATTCCGTAGTGATGGTACAGGCCGGCCTGCGCGCCCCAGCAGATGTGCAGGGTCGAGGTCACGCTATGGACGGTCCAGTCGAGGATTTCGCGGATCTCGTCCCAGTACTGGACCTGCTCGAACTCCATGGTTTCGACGGGGGCCCCGGTGATGATCATCCCGTCGTATTTCTGCTGCTTGATGTCGCCGAAGGTTTTGTAGAAGGTCGAGAGGTGCTCCTGGGCGGTATTTTTCGACTCATAGGTCTCCGTCCGAATGAGATCGACCTCGATCTGCAGGGCGGAATTGGAGAGCAACCGCAGCAGGTGCACTTCCGTGGTTTTCTTGATCGGCATGAGATTGAGGATCACGATCCTCAGCGGCCGGATGTCCTGGGCGACCGCCCGGGATTCGGTCATGACAAAAATATTTTCCCGACTCAAGACGCCTGCGGCGGGGAGTCCATCCTGGATTTTTATGGGCATGTGAATTCCTTCGTTCCGGACACGGTGCCCGGGGGTTGATTGCCGAGATCAAAGACTCAGCAGTTCCTGCACATCTTCCCAGGTAAGCTTCTGCATCACCTGTTCGTCGGTGGTGAGCGTGGCATCGATGATGCCCTTCTTGCGCCGTTGCATCTCGACGACCTTCTCCTCGACGGTGCCCTTGGAGATGAGCTTGACGGAGTAGACGGTACGCTTCTGGCCGATGCGGTGGGCGCGGTCGGTGGCCTGGTCTTCGACGGCGGGGTTCCACCACGGGTCGAAGTGCACCACCATGTCGGCCCCGGTCAGGTTCAGTCCGGTTCCCCCTGCCTTCAGGCTCATGAGGAAGATCGGAATGGTGTGGTCCTTGTTGAATTTGCGAACAACGTCCTGCCGATCCTTGGTGCTGCCGTCGAGATAGCAATATTTAATGCCGCGTTCATCCATCTCCTTCTTGAGGATGGCGAGCATCGAGGTGAATTGGCTGAAGACCAGCACGCGGTGCTTGCTGTCCAAGGCCTCGTCCATCAACTCGAAGAAGAGTTCCATCTTGGCGGAGGGATGCTTGCTCTTGACGCCTTCGAGCTTGAGCAGGTCGATATGGTTGCAGGTCTGCCGCAGCCGCAGAAGCGTTTTGAGGATTTCCATGCGGCTCTTGTTGAAGCCTTCCTTTTCCACCATGTCGGCGATCTTGTTCCGGGAATCCTCCAGCAACTGCTTGTAGACCTTGTGCTGGTCCTGCGTGAGCTTGCAGGGGGCCATGCGCTCGATTTTTTCGGGCAGGTCCCTGGCGACGTGCTTTTTCAGGCGGCGCAACAGGAACGGGTGCAACTTGCGGCGGAGCTTCGCCTGGGCGTGTTCCCCTTCGGTTCCGCCGTTGAGGATCGGCAATTCGTAGTATTCGCGGAAATTCCTGTGGTCGCCCAGGTAGCCGGGCATCAGGTAGTCCATGATCGACCAGAGGTCGGCCACGCCGTTTTCGACCGGTGTTCCGGTCAGCACCAGCCGATGGTCGGCCTTGATCTTCTTGGCGGCCAGCGCGTTTTGGGTGGCGCGGTTCTTGATGTGCTGCGCCTCGTCGAGAATGGCAATGGAATAGGTGTATTCGAGATGCTTTTCGATATCGCGGCGCATCAGCGCATAGGAGGTGATGACGATATCGGACTTGCCGATGTTTTTCCATCTGCGGTGCCGTTCGGTACCATGAAGCACCAGCACCTTGAGGTTGGGCGTAAACTTGGCCGCCTCTTCGCACCAGTTTTCAACCAGGCTGGTTGGGCAAATGATGAGCGCGGGTTTCCCCTGGTGCTCTTCGTCGGTACGGCCGAGTTGAATCCAGGCCAGGGTCTGGAGCGTTTTGCCCAGCCCCATTTCGTCGGCGAGAATGCCGCAGAACCCGCGGTTTTCCAGGAAGCGGAGCCAATTGACCCCTTCCTGCTGGTAGGAGCGCAACGTGCCTTTGAGCTTCGGATGCAGCGGGACGTCTTGAACCGATTCCTGTTCGTTCTGCTGCTTGGCGCGCTCCATCCAGCTGGGGGTCGCCTTGATGTCGATTCCGTCCAACGCGCCCAGCGACGACTGGACATAGCTGCCGTAGATGCCGCTCATGCGGAACGAGCCGGGCTTTTTGCCCTTGCCGACCGCGCAGTCCTCGAACACCTCGCGCGCCTGGATAATGGCATCGCCGTCGAGCAAGATCGTGCGGCCGTTGCGCTCGATGAAGGAGTCGCCCTTCATCAACGCACGCTGGATGTCGCGCTCGGAAATGCTTCCGGTCCCCACGTCGTACTCGTAGCTGACATCGAAATAATCGCCGGTTTCCGACTCGTCGACGTGGACTACGGGAATCACATAATCGGCCTTTTCGGCAAACGGTTTCACGCGGCCTTCGAGCTCGACCTGCCAACCGAAACGGCGCACCTTCGGCACGCCCGAGCCCAGGAAGTTGAGCACTTCGCGCGGCCCCACGATATTTCTCAGCGTATCGCCGGCCCGCCCGTCGAACCCGACCGCATGGAGCTTCATGACGGCCTCCTTCTCGGCGGCCATGTTGCGGATGCGGTAGCGCAGCAGGTCGCGCGGGTCCGGAATGGCGAAGTTGCCGCGCATGTCGGCCCGGCCCGCCACGAGTTCGACCTCGTCGTTGTAGCGCGCGTAGAGCGTCGCCGCCAACGACGCCGGACTCCCCTTGACCACCAGGCGGAATTTGGGCTTGGCGGGTTTCATGTGGAACAGTTCGGGCGTGATGCCGGTTCGAACGGTCGCCAGCTTTTCGATCTGCGGCAACTCGGTCATCAGGAAGGCCGGAACGCTTTCGCGCGGAATGGTCAAGCGGTGTTGATAGATCTCCAGTACCGGTCGGGGCAGGAGGTTGCTCAACGGCCAAAACTGGCCGGCACTGAAGATCCAGCCCGTATTGGCGCCGATGATGTAGATCGGAAACAGGTCCGTCTGGTTGTCGGGCAGTTCGGTCACGACATTGAGCAGCAACTCGCCGCTCGCGCGATCCATATCCATTTCGACCGAGGACTCGAGCATGCCCTTGTTGACCAGGAAGCCCTTTTTATCCCCGACCTTGCGGATGACCTTACCGTGGTGCAGGCGCAGGAGGTTGATCAGGTCATAGACCGAGATTTCGATCGTGCTCTTGATGGCGCCGCCGCAGATGTCCTCGAGCACATAGAGCAGGTTTTCGTCGCGATGCGGGAAGCAGAACGGGACGTCGGTCGGCACATCGGATGCGGCCACCGTCTTGCCATCGAACTCGACCGAGACCTGGATGCCGATCTTTTGGCCGAACAACTGTTCCTGCCATTCCGGTGCGAGTTCGATGTGCAAATTGGCGTTGACCGCCCCCGGCACGGTTTTCTTCACCCGCTGAATACGGGTACCCTCGACCGATTTCGCAATGCGATCGATGCGCTGTTTTTCGGCGGTAGCCCGTTCCTGGCGCTCCGGATCGGTGTGGCGGCGAATCACCTCCAGCCCCATGGCAACGAGATGCGAACAGATGAGGCCGCGCTCCTGGTTGTCGCGGCACGGGCAATGGTTTTCCACCAACCCGTTCTTGAGAATCTCGAATTTACTGCGCATTCCGCGCGGCCCGAGGTTCAGCGTCCCGGTAATATAGGGGTGCTCGTAGGAGACTTTTTCCACCACCCCGCGCTCGAACAAAGCTTTCCCGTCGCGGTATGCCCGCCAGCCGGCCCAATCTTTCAGCTTCTTTTCGGTATATGGAAGTGACTCATCCATTCGTTAAACTGCTCCCCGCTTCTATTGGAAAATAGGCTCCATTTTCCCCACTTCCGGGAATAAATCCACCAAAAATTCCGACTATTATGCACTCAGAAATGCGGCACGCGGTTGGCGGCCCCGGCTCCCGGCCGGCTTTCATCCTCGAAAAATCGGTTCGAACAAGTTGTTGACGAAGGCACAGGGCGGGCACATTATGCGCGCCGTTTTTGAAATAAGGGACCGCCCATGCAACGGATCATGAAAAAATCGAAGATACACACCGCCACCATCACGGGGCTGGAGCTGTATTACGAAGGCAGCATCACGATCGATCGCGATCTGATGGAGCTTGCGGACATGTTGCCGAGCGAGCAGGTCCAGATCGTCAATCTCAACAACGGCGAGCGCTTCGTGACCTACACCATTCCGGGCGAACGCGGCTCCGGCGCCATCGAACTCAACGGCCCCGCCGCCCGCCTGGCCGCCAAAGGCGACAAGATCATCATCATTTCCTACGGCAACTACGACGACGACGAAGCGCGAACCCTCGAACCGATCGTGGTCTTCGTCGATGCAAACAACCGCGCCGTGCGGAAATGAGCGACTACCTCTACCAGAAGACCGGGCAATATTTCGGGCAGCTCGCGGGGGGCGCCGAACCCTGCGGCGAAGCGGAACTCAAGCAACTCGGGGCCACCAACATCAAGCGCGGCTACCTCGGGTTCTATTTTTGCGCCGACCCGGTGACCGTCTATAACATCGTCTACAAGACCCGCATCTTTTCGCGCATCCTCGCCCCGTTGCTGGCCTTCGACTGCCACTCCGAAAAATATCTCTACAAGACCGCCCAGAACATCGACTGGAGCGACTTTCTGACACTCACCAAAACGTTCGCCATCAGCGCGAACGTCGCCAAGAGCAACATCCGCAACTCGCAGTATGCCGGCCAGTTGCTCAAGGACGCCATCGTCGACCAGTTCCGCGACAAGACCACCAAGCGCCCCGACGTCGACACCCGTTTCCCCGACCTGCTGCTCAACCTCTACATCCACGAAAACAAGGCGCGGATCAGCGTCGATCTCGGCGGCGGCTCGTTGCACAAGCGCGGCTACCGCACCGAATCGGTCGAAGCGCCGATGCAGGAGACGCTGGCCGCCACCATCCTGCAGCTTTCCGGCTGGAACGGCGAACGCCCGCTCTACGACCCCTTCTGCGGCTCCGGCACCCTGCTTTGCGAAGCGTTCATGAAGGCCGGCAACATTCCCGCCGCCTACCTCCGGCGCAAATTCGGCTTCCTGCGCCTGCCCGACTTCGATGCCTCCGTGTGGAACCAAGTCAAGACCAAGGCCAACAACGAAACCGTCGAAGTCCCCGACGACCTGATCAAAGGGAGCGACATCGGCGCCGACGCCATCAAGGCCGTCCGCGCCAACCGCAACGAGCTGCCGGAATTGGGCACCATCAAGGTACGGCGCGCGGACTTCCACGATCTCGAAGGCTTCAGCAACACCACCATTGTCACCAATCCGCCCTATGGCATACGGCTCGGCAACACCGAACAGGTGACGGGCTTGCTCAAGGAGTTCGGCGACTTCCTCAAGCAAAAGTGCACGGGCTCCTCCGCCTTCGTCTACTACGGCGACAAGACGCTCGCGAAAAAACTCGGGCTCAAGCCGGAATGGAAGCATCCGCTCACCGCCGGGGGGCTCGACGGCGTACTCTGCAAATACGAATTGTACTGACCGGCGCGGGCGAGCGCCTGCGCCGGGCTTACCGGCACCGGTACTCGGAGGGCGAACAGCCGTATTGCTTGCGGAATACGCGGGAAAAATAGAGCGGGTCGTCGTATCCCACCGCCAGCGCGATTTCGGCCACGGGGCAATTGGGCTTGGTTTTCAGCTGCCCGGCGGCCATTTCCAGCCGATAGTTGACCTGGTATTGCTTGAAACTGCGGCCGGTCACCTTCTTGAACAGGCGCGATACCGTCGAAGGGCTGCGGCCCACCATCCGCGCGGCCGTCTCCAGCGTCAACTCCGACTCGGGCTCCTCTTCGATCCGTTCGATCACCGGCTGAATCAGGTCGAAGTCCTTATGGTGAATCAACTGATTGCTGATGATGAATTCCATCAGCAACTGAAACATGGACATGAGCGTTTCGATTTTTTTTTCGGAATAGACCGGGGTTTCGACATAGGCTTCCTGCAAGCCGTCGCCCCCTTCAACCGCTCGCCACAGCTCGGAATAGGGCGAGAGCTCCGGCGCGGTTTGGCTCCGGAATTGCCCCGGCATCACGAACCCCACCAACTCTTCCCCCACAAACAGCGGCACCACCACCTCGGTCATGCCCGCATGGCAGGTGTAGATGACCATTTCCCGTTTTTCCAGCGCCGCCTGCATCATTTCCCGATCCAGGTCCCGGCAACGCGAATCCATCGCGAGCGTCTCGCGCAACATCGTGCAATGATGGCAGTTGGGGCGCCCCACGCTGTCCGGATAGATGAGCCGTCCCTCGGGGCTGAACAGCGAAATCCGGATGTCGTGCAGCTCCGTGTAGAGGTCGAAGATCTCCGACACCTTTTGGCTGATGGTATGGTGCAACGTCGCAAGCATGTGGACAAAAAACCACATCGAGCCCGATTTGTCCATGCCTTTGCCGCTTTATGATATGGTTTTCCACAGGGGCCTAGCCTATGTTTTACCTTCACAAACAGCCTAAGGAGGACTCGACCCATGTACGATGAAACAGTAACCGCCGACGCCATTGCCATCCACACCGACACCTATGGTACCGAGCCGACCACCGTCGCCTATGCCCCCGGACGCATCGAAGTGCTCGGAAACCATACCGACTACAACGCCGGAACCACCTTCTCCTGCGCCATCAACATGGGCCACTGCTTCTGCATTTCCAAGTCCGACAAGCCGGGCGTCCGGCTGACCGCGGCCGACATCAACGCCACCACCGAATTCGACCCCGCCAGCCCCGAACCGCTGGAGAAAAAGGTTCAGTGGGCCAACTACGTCAAGGGCGTCATCCACTATCTGCGCGGATTCGACGTGGTGGTCGACGGCATCGACTGCACCTTCCTCGGCTCCATCCCGATGGGGGCCGGGCTTTCGAGCTCCGCCGCGCTGGAAGTCGCCACCGCCTACGCCGTGCTCAGCTACGCCGGCAAAGAGATCGACAAGATCGACATCGCCAAGATCGGCCAGCGCGCCGAGCACGAATTCGCCGGGTGCAGCTGCGGGCTGCTCGACCAGTTCTCCAGCATCTACGGCGTCCACCACGGCCTCATCCATTCCGACTTCCGCACGCTCGAAACCTACCCGGTCAAGTTGCCCGACGACGTGGTCTTCCTGATGATCAACCCGCACGTGAAGCACGCGCTGGCGGAATCCCCCTACAACGCCCGCCGCTTGAGCTGCGAAAAGGCCGCCGCCCAGCTCAACGAGCTGGTCGACTACGAAGTCGGCGCCCTGCGCGACATCAAGTTCGAGGATTTCGAAGCCCTCAAGGGCCAGATCGACCCCGAGGCCGCCCAACGCGCCACCCATGTCGTCGGCGAAATCCATCGCGTCGAGGAAGGCGTCAAGCTGCTCAGCGAAGGGAACCTCAAGGCCTTTGGCCAGTTCCTGTTCGACTCGCACGAAACCTCCCGCACCGCGTTCGAAAACTCGTGCGAAGAGCTCGACGTTGTCGTTGAAGCCGCCCGCGAAGCCGGCGCCCTCGGCGCCCGCCTCTCCGGCGGCGGCTGGGGCGGCAGCTGCGTTGCCCTCGTGCATGCGGTCGACGCGGAAGCCATCTGCGCGAAGATCATCGAAATCTGCAAAACCAAACATATCGCCCCGACCGCGGAGATCATTATTCCGTCCGCCGGCGCAATCGTTGTTAAATAAGGACTGAACGTCGACCGGACCGCGACGCCCCAACCGCCGCGGCCCCCGTCTCACGAAAGGATTCTATCATGAAAGTACTTGTTGCCGGAGGAGCCGGATACATTGGCAGCGTCACCACCGAGATGCTCTGCGACGTTGGCCACGACGTCGTCGTTTTCGATAACCTCGAACGCGGGCACCAGCCTGCCATCGACCCGCGCGCAAAGTTCGTCCAAGGCGACCTGCGCTACAAAGAAGACATCAAGAGCGCCCTGCTCGCCGAGCGGCCGGATGCGGTCATCCACTTCGCGGCCTACATCGAGGTCGGCGAGTCGATGGTATCGCCGATGCCGTTCTTCGAAAACAACGTCAGCGGCTCGCTCAACCTGATGAGCGCCATGGTCGAGGCCGGTTGCAAGAAGCTGATCTTCTCCTCCACCTGCGCCACCTACGGAACGCCCGAAAAGATGCCGATGGACGAATCCCTGCCGCAGAAGCCCGAAAGCGTCTACGGCGAGTCCAAGCTGCTCTGCGAAAAAATCTTCCAGTGGGGCCAGCAAATCCACGGCATCGAGTGCGTCTTCCTGCGCTACTTCAACGCCTGCGGCGCCACCGCCAAATACGGCGAAGCCCACAACCCGGAAAGCCACCTGATTCCGCTCGTGCTCCAGGTCGCCCAGGGCAAGCGCGAAAAAATCTACATGTTCGGTGAAGACTACGAAACCCGCGACGGCACCTGCGTACGCGACTACATCCACATCAAGGACCTGGCCCAGGCGCACATCCTCGCGCTCAAGCCCGGCATCTCCGGCGCCTTTAACCTCGGCAACGGCGATGGCTACACCGTCAAGGAAGTCATCGAAGTGTGCCGCGAAGTGACCGGGCATCCGATTCCGGCCGAGATCCAGCCGCGCCGCGCGGGCGACTGCACCGCGCTGGTGGCCGACGCCACCAAGGCCCGCACCGTCCTCGGGTGGGACCCGCAGCACGCCGACCTCAAGGAAATCGTGCAAAGCGCCTGGGACTGGCACCAGGCCCACCCGAACGGCTACGAAGATTAAGCGGCGCCGGGCGCGAGCCTACCACGCCACTTGATCCAGCATGGCTAGAACGTCGGCGGTATCCTTCTCTTCGGTAGCGTCGAAGAGGCCGCCGAGGGTTGCAATGGATTGTTTCGCCTTCCAGGCGGCGAACGATTTCAGCGTGACGCCCTTTCGGGAAAGGAATTCGCCGACGGGGTTCGACTCCATGTCGAAATCCTCTTCGTGGATGGCGCGCTCCACGAAGGCCTCGAACGGTCCGGCGCTGCCATGCACGAAGTTGTCGCGTCCCGGGAAATCGACGGGATATTCCGAATAAAGTTGGTAGCGGAAACTTTTTGGAGCGGCCTTGGAGGCGTCCGTGGCCCCCAGCACGCCCTTGCGGAATTCGCGCCACGACCAGTGCGCCGGATCGAACTCGACCACGAAATAGCAAATCCGGGTATCCGGGTGGTAGAAGTTCGCCTCCATCGAGGGATAGAAGGCATTGATGCAATAGACATCCAAATCCTTCAGATAGCCCATGATCAACCCATCCTCGATCTTGACGGTTTCTCCCGCCAGGCAGAGGCCGTTCCAGCGATTGAAGAGTTGTTTAACGCCGATCCCCGTGGTTTCGAGCAGCTTGGCCGTCAGCAGGATGCGCCCGTC
>NZ_JBFJYW010000129.1:0-10035 GCF_041622395.1 Pontiella sp.
ATCGACGCAGGTGCCGCAAATGGTGCTCGACTGCGGAAACGCGGGCCCCGGCGAGGTGGGCTATCAGGTGCGGATGGAGAGCCATGTTTCGGCCAAGACCCAGATCCGCTATGTGACCGAAGGCATCCTGCTGCGCCAGTTCCTGTCCGATCCCCAGCTGCGCGGCGTTTCGGCCATCGTGTTCGACGAGTTCCACGAGCGCCACATCTATGGCGACATCACGCTGGCGCGTGCGCTGCGGTTGCAGCAGTCGCGGCCGGACCTGAAGATCATCGTGATGTCGGCGACGCTCGATGCGGGGCCGCTGCGCGAATATCTGGCCCCCTGCCTGGAGCTGAAGAGCGAAGGCCGCATGTTCCCGGTCGAGGTGGCCTATGCCAAGAAGCGGATCGACTTCCGGCAACAGCCGGTTTGGGAAGCGGCCGCCGATGCGTTCGAAGCCGCCATCGAATCCGGCGCGGAGGGCGATGTGCTGGTGTTCATGCCGGGCGGCTACGAGATTTCGCGGACGGTCGAGGCGATCCGCCGCCGCAAGTGCGCGCGCGGCTTCGCGGTGTTGCCGCTGCACGGCGAGCTGCCGCCGCAACAACAGGATGCCGCCGTCGGCCAATGCGACCAACGCAAAGTCGTGGTCGCAACCAACGTCGCGGAGACCTCGATCACGATCGACGGCATCCGCATCGTGATCGACTCCGGGCTGGCACGCATCGCGCGGTACGACCCGAACCGGGGCATCGACACCTTGCTGGTCGAACGGATCAGCCGGGCCTCGGCCGACCAGCGCACGGGGCGCGCCGGGCGTACCGCGCCGGGCACCTGCCACCGCCTCTGGACGGAGCGCGAACACCTCGCCCGGCCGATGCAGGAGCTGCCGGAAATCCTGCGGCACGATTTGGCCGAGGTGGTGCTGACGCTCAAGGCGGGCGGCATCGGGGACGTTGAGCATTTCCCGTGGTTCGAGCCGCCGGACCCGACGTCGTTGGCGCGGACGCTGACGCTGCTGACGGATCTGGGCGCGATCGACCACGCGGGGGCGCTGACCGAGGTGGGGGGCAAAATGGTTTCGTTCCCGATGCATCCGCGCTATGCGCGCATGCTGCTGGCCGGCGAAGCCTACGGTTGCGTGCGGGAGGCCTGCCTGATTGCGGCGCTCACGCAGGGACGGTCGATCCTCCAGCGAAGCAAGGGGGCGCCCACGCGCGGCAGCCGCGAAGACGCGCTCGGCGAGGACGGCGTCTCCGACTTCAAGCGGCTGATGGCCGCATGGCAGTTCGCCGACCGCAACAACTACCGTCCCGACGCCTGCGATAAGCTCGGCGTCCACGGCGGCGCCGCGCGGCAGGTGAAGCCGCTCTACGAACGCTTCATGAAAATCGCCGCGCGCGAGGGGCTGACGGTGAACGACCGCGCGCCGCGCGACGAAGACCTGCAGAAGTGCATCCTGCTGGCCTTTTCCGACCAGGTCGCCAAGCGGCGCGACCAAGGCTCGCTCCATTGCGAGATCGTTCACGGGCGCTCCGGCGACCTCGGCCGCGATTCGGTCGTGCGCGACAGCGAGCTGATTGTTGCGGCGGAGATTGCCGAGATTGAAGGCCGTGGCCTGAATGTGAGGCTGAACCTTTGCACCGCCATTGCCGAGGCGTGGCTCGATGAATTGTTTCCGGACGACCTCGAAGAAAAGATCGAAACCATTTTCGACCCGGTGCTCAAACGCGTCGTGGCCAAGCATTGGAAATCGTTCCGCGGCCTCGAACTGCAGGCCAGCATGAAGCAGGAGGTCGATCCCGACCAGGCGGCGGTGATCATTGCCGAGGAGGTGCTGGCCGGGCGGTTGGAGCTCTACAAGTGGGACGAGGCCGTCGAAAAGTGGATCGCGCGCGTCAACTGCCTGGCCGAGGGGTGTCCGGACTACGGCATTCCGGCGATCGACGAGGAGGCGCGACGGGCGATGATCCAGGAAATCTGCCTGGGCGCGGTCTGCAAGCGCGACCTGAAGGACCGCGCGGTTTGGAAGACGGTGAAGTCGTGGCTCTCGCCCATGCAGCTCGGCCTGGTCGACAAGCAGGCGCCGGAGCGGATCACGTTGCCGAGCGGGTTCAATGCGAAGGTGCGCTACGAAGCCGGGCAGCCGCCCGTGCTTTCGGCCACGATCCAAAAGCTCTATGGGCTCAACGAAACGCCGAAGATCGGCTTCGGGCTGATTCCGGTGGTGGTGGAGGCGCTCGCCCCGAACCAGCGCCCGCAGCAGAAGACGCAGGACATGAAATCGTTCTGGCAAAACTCCTACCCGCTCATCAAAAAGGAGTTGAAGGGGCGCTATCCCAAACACGAATGGCGATAGTTGGCTGTACATTGCAGGGTCGGGGAACGTATATTGTTTATAACTTGAAAAGGAGCCTCCCCATGAAACCCACCCGTCGAAGTGTCATGGCCGCCGGAGCCGCGGTCTCCGCATTCACCATTGTTCCGTCCAGCGTCTTGGCGCAGGCGGCAAAGAAAAAACGGGCCACCTTTCCCGAGAAGGAGCAGTTGCCTCCCAGCGAACGGGTCAACCTCGGTTTCATCGGCGCAGGGGGGCGGGCGGTCGGCAGCCTCAAGGAATGCATGCACCACAACATCCACACCTTGTGCGACGTGGATGCCATGCGCGCGGCCGAAGCCTTCAGCCATTTTACCGCGGCGAAGCGGTACGACGATTGGCGGGTGATGCTCGAGAAGGAGGCGAAGCATCTCGATGGGGTCGTGGTGACGACGCCGGATCATTCGCATGCGGTTGCCACCATGGCGGCGATGCAGCTGGGCTTGGCGGTCTATACCGAGAAGCCGCTCACCCGCACGATTTCCGAAGCGCGGCTGCTGGCCGACTATGCCCGCAAAAACCGGATCGTCACCCAAATGGGGAACCAGGGGCACGCCCTCGACCAGTCGCGCATGGCGGTCGAGTGGATCCAATCCGGTGCGCTTGGGGAGGTGAAGGAAGTCCATTGCTGGACCAACCGCCCAATCTGGCCGCAGGGGATCGTGCGTCCGCCGGCCGAGCCGGTTCCTGCGACCATGAACTGGGACGTTTGGCTCGGGCCGGCACCGGAAAAACCCTACAGCAGCAAGATTGCCCCGTTCAACTGGCGCGGGTTCTGGGACTATGGCGCGGGTGCGCTGGGCGACATGGCCGCGCACATCATGGATCATCCGGTTTGGGCGCTCGAGCTGGGCCCGCCGGAGCAGGTGGAGGTGGCGTACGAGCGCCGCGATCCCGCCAGTGCCGGCGACACCTTTCCCGTTTCGACGGTGGTCACCTACCGGTTCGGCGCCCGCGGCGACAAACCGCCGGTTACGCTCAAGTGGTTCGATGGCAAGAATTCCGTTCCGTGGCCGGAGGGGCTGGAAGAGGGCCGGACGCTCGCGAAGGACGGCGGCATCATCTACTACGGAAGCAAGCACGACATGTTGCAGAGCTGCTACGGAAAATCCCCCCGCATCTTCCCGGAAACGGAAATGCAACGGATGGCCCCCGAGTTGAAACGGATTCCCGCATCCCTTCCCCGCGCGAAGGGGCTTCACCATGAAGAGTGGATCCAGGCGATCAAGGCCAACGATCCCTCCATGGCCAAGTCCGGTTTCGACTATTCCGGCCCGTTGACCGAAACCATGCTGCTCGGTTGCGTGGCGATCCGGGTCGGGGCCGGCACCCGGCTGGCCTGGGATTCGAAAAACATGAAGACCGACAACGACGAGGCCAACCGCTACGTCGAGCACGAATACCGCAAGGGGTGGAGCCTGTAGCGTTTGGGCGGGCCGCTTGCAACAATGCGCTATTTCGGGGTTTCCATGCCCGGATCGCATCGCTACTTTAACCCAAACATTGAAAGGAAATCCTATGGCAAAAAAAACCGTTGTTGTTGAATCGAAGCTGAATGAGAAATTTGTGATCGAAAGCGATATCCGCGGGCACAAGGTGTTGATCGACCAGCCGGCGAATGCGGGCGGAACCGATACGGGCCCGACCCCGCTGGAGATGGTCTTCGCATCGCTGGCCGGATGTATCGGCAGCATCGGCCGCATCGTGGCGATGCAAAAACGCATCGCGTTGCGCGGCATGACGATCAAGGTGGAAGGCGAATTGGATACGGACGGCCTGCTGGGCAAGCCGATCGATGGCCGCGTCGGGTTCGAAGGGATCACGATTTCCGTGGACGTCGACGCCGATATGACCGATGCGGAGAAGGAAGCCTTCCTCCACGAGGTGGACGGCCGTTGCCCTGTATCGGAAAACCTGATGAACGCCACCCCGGTGAGCATTAAACTGGCCTAGCCGCAGCGCCGGGCCACTGCGCAAGCCGCCCTGTGCCGGGGCGGCTTTTTGTTTTTGCCGACCGCGGGAATGTGTGACAAAATCCGTCGCTTTTACGGAGAGAGAGACCATGACGATCAAGGATTGCCTGAACCGCGCCGCGAACGAGAGCCCGGATGCGGTGGCGTTGAGATTCAAGCAAACCGGGGAGTGGAAAACCACGAACTACAGGCAGTTGCGCGAGAAGGCCTGGCATGTTGCCGAAATGCTTTCATCGCTTGGGGTGGTCGAGGGCGACCGCGTGGCGATCTACCGCGAAAATTCGCCGGAGTGGTTCGAGATCTATCACGGCATCGTGGGGATCGGCGCCATCGCCGTGCCGGTCGATGCCAAGTTGCGGGAGCTGGAGGTTGCGCATATTTTCCACGACTGCGGCGTGTCGGTGGTGTTCGCCTCCTGCCGTTTTGCGGAAACGCTGGCCGGCATGAAGGAGCGGGTGCGCAGCCTGAGGGCGGTCGTCATGCTCGATTGCGATGACCGGCTCCGCGAACTTTGCGAAAAGGTCGAGCACCATGACTACTGCGCGTTGTGGGACGAGGTTGCGGAAAAGGCCATGGGGGAGGGGCGCGTGTTCGACCGCCTGTCGCCGCAAGCCTCGTCGCCGGCATCGTTCATCTACACCTCGGGAACGACCGGGCGGCAGAAGGGCGCGGTGCTGACGCACCACAACTTCATGTCGAACGTCGACAGCATTCACAAGTCGATCTATTTCACCAAGGACGACAACCTGGTCCTGATTCTTCCGCTGCACCACTCGTTCGCCTTCACCACCACGGTGCTGCTCCCCGTGTACAGCCATTGCCAGGTCACGATCGTCGAGAACCTAAAAACCATCAAGGCCAACATGGCCGAGACCGCGCCGACGGTCATGCTGGCCGTTCCGCTGTTGCTCGAAAAAATGCTCGCGCGCGTGATGGATGGCATCAACTCGAAAAAGGTCGCGAAGATGATGTATGACTATGGACTGGCCAAGGTGGTGGGCAAGAAGGTCAAGGACGGATTGGGCGGGGCGTTGCGGCTGGTGGTTTCCGGCGGCGCGCCGATCAGCCCGACCACGCTGCAGGCGTGGAGCCGGCTGGGCTTTACGATTGTCGAGGGCTACGGGATCACCGAAACCGCCCCCGTTTTGGCCGTCAACCCGCCGGAGCGCCCGCGGGTCGGCACCGTCGGCCTGCCCTTGGCGGGGGTCGACATCGAGATTCGCGACCCCAATGCCGAGGGTATCGGCGAGATCGTGGCGCGCGGCGAAAACGTGATGCAGGGCTATTGGAACAATCCCGAGGAGACCGCCAAGGTGCTGATCGATGGCTGGTACCATACGGGCGACCTCGGCTATTTCGACGAAAAGGGCTATCTGGTCATCAGCGGGCGCAAGAAGAGCCTGATCGTCAACCGCGAGGGCAAGAACATCTATCCGGAAGAGGTCGAGCGGCAGGTGCTCAAGAGCAACTACGTGCTCGAATGCCTGGCGCTGGGCTTCCGCGAACCGGACCAAGAAACGGGCGAGCGCGTGGGGCTGATCGTGGTGCCCAACCTCGAGGTGTTCGATGCCATGGAAGAGGAGGAGGGCGAACGGTTGACCGATGCCCGGATCGAGGAGCTCGTGCGCAGCGATGTCCGCGGGCTGCTTTCCGAGCTTTCCGACTACAAGCGGCCGCGCAAGATCGAGGTCCGATTCGAGGAATTCGAAAAAACGACCACGCAGAAGATCAAGCGCTACCTCTACGCGATCGATACGGCCGGCCGGTAAGGTTCGGGATTTTGGGGAGAATACCATAACAGGAGCGGGTGCATGAAAACGGGAACACGGATTGGACTGGCCATTGGCCTGCTGACGGGAGCGGCCCATGGCGCGGGATTTCAGCTTTATACGGAGGGATCGACCGAGGCCTTGGGCCAGGCGGGGGCCATCAGCGGGCGCGACGACTTGACCTCCCTCGCCTGGTACAATCCCGCCGCGCTGGCGGGGGCGGACAAAACGGCGATCATGGGCGGCATCGCAATGGCCCAGATCAATACCGACTTTACCACGCCGATTCCCGATAGCGACGAGTCGATGTCCGACGAGTGGCGGATGATTCCGCATCTCTACGCCGTCCTGCCGGTGACCCGGGAGTGGACGCTCATGCTGTCGGTCAACGCCCCCTATGGACTGGTCACCGAATGGTCCGACGATTGGGTCGGGCGGCAAATCGCCACCTTGTCGGATCTGAAGGCGGTCTATGTGACTCCGTCGGTGGCCTATCGGGTAACCGATGCGCTTTCGCTTTCGCTTGGGGCCAGCGCCGTGATGGCCGAGGCCGAGCTCGGATCCGTGACCACCAACGGTCTTCCGAGCGGGATGGAGGCCTCGCAAACGGTGACGGGCGACGACCTCGGCTACGGGTTTTCGGCGTCGGCCCATCTCGATGTTGCGGAAGGCTGGGCCGTCGGCGCGCGTTACCAATCGCGGGTCTCCCTGGAGCTTGCGGGCATCGTGGAATTCGGCGCCCCCATCAACGGGCGGCTCGACGCCGGGGCCGATCTGACGCTGCCCTCGACCGTCAACCTTGGAGTGGCCAACACGTCGATCAATAACCTTTCGCTGGGCGTTGATCTCGTTTGGACCGAATGGAGCACCTACGACCAGATCGCGATCGAAACCTCGGCGGGGGATACCGTTGCGGCCAAGGACTGGAAGGATGTCTGGAGCTTCCGCGTCGGAGGCGAGTATGCCTTGGGCGAAAACTGGAAATTGCGCGCGGGCTACGTCTGGGACCAGTCGCCCGTCCCCGAAACCACCCGCACGCCCGAGCTCCCCGGAACCGATCGCCAGATGCTCATGGCCGGTGCCGGCTGGGTCTGGAACGGCATCGGCATCGATGTCGCCTATGCCTACCTCTGGGCCGATAAAGGCGATATGGGAACCATCTATCCGCTTCCCGGCGAATTCGAAACCACCACCCATCTCGTCTCCGTTTCCGGACGATACGCTTTTTAAGGCCGGCCCCGTCGGCACCCCTCCATCGGAAGCCAAGAACGCCTGCACGCTAAGTGCAGGCGTTCTTTTTTGTCTGTGTGCATGAAAAAAGACAGCGAGTGAAAACATATTCAGAAAAGTATGTATTAATATTGTATTGCAAGTCTGGCGTGGATCGTGCGTATAATATTCGAATCATGATACGGGGTTCCCGTATAAGGATTGCATGGGGATGCATTAAGGGGTGAGGCAGGGGGGTCCTGTTCCGCCAGATAGTATTCAGCCGTAAGCGATAGGGTTGCGGTTAAACTGAAGGAAAGGAATGCGTATGAAAATCGAATGGTGGAAGTTGGCAAGACGCGGGGCCATGGCGGCAATTATGGCCTGTTGTGTGGTGGGTTTGACCGGGTGCTTGCCAGAGGAGGGGGAGGACGATAGTGACAGTTCGTCGGGCGGCTCATCTGGCGGCTCATCTGGCGGCTCATCTGCGGGGCCGTTTCAAATGACGGTTTATGTCAAGGATCCTGATACGGAAAAACCCATTTCCGGGGCTTATGTGGTCTTTTACACGGGAAATAATTACACGAGTGATAATTATGAGGGAGGCGCAACCGTCTCCTCCAGTTCGGGGGGGGTAACCATTACGATTCCGTATGAAAATATTAATCCAAATGCTAATCCCTATATTTATGCAAGGGCAAGTGCATCTGGTAGGCAAACCGAAACTACGGGCAACTATGGAGTTCAAGTTGGGAGCCATCGATCGTTAACTGTGTATCTTTATTCTAAATGACAAGAACTGCAAGCAGGCGAGAGGTGATTGGGTTGTCTGTTTCGCGAAGACGCGCGTAGATGAAAGATGTCTCGGATGCGAACTCTTAGTCGCGTTGAATTAACCCTTACTCGTCTCTCTACTAAACGTTGTTTCGGATGTGATGAAAGGTATATTTATGAAATTTGATTGGTGGAGGTTAATCTGGAGAGGGGGTGTTACTGCGGTTGCTATGTGGTGCATTGCGGGGCTGTGCGGTTGCGGTGGAGGCGACAGTGGTGAAGAACAACCTTCCGGCCCTTGGAACCTCGCGGGAACATGGGAGATCACTATTTATAGGAACGGTGAGCCGCTTGAGGCCGAAACTGTTGAATTCCCGGCGGAAGCCGATGGAATCAAGTCGGGAAGTTTCTCGATTGGCATGCAGGTGTTGGATGACTGGGAGATAGTGCAAGTAAGTATTTCTGGTTCGGAGTTCCGCCTATTTTATTCATATCCCAATGAGTTCACTGGCGGAATTATGACAATGACATTGGAGGGAACCATCAAAAGCGATCGTTACATTGATGGTGAGACGCATAATGGAAGTCCCGGGAGTGAAATTGAGATGACGAATCCGTTCACGATGCGTAAAATAAATTAAATTATTGAAATCCACACAGTAAGCGGCTCCTTCGGGGGCCGCTTTTTGTTTAGCCCCCGGTTGTCTCTCGGTCCGTTCGGCGCCGGCTTTTTTGCCTGCCCTGCAAGGACGGGATCGATCCGCCATGCCCAAATCCGGGCTTTTTCATCGAAAACCACTTTAAGCGCTCATCAGGGACTCGCCTTAATCCGGTCTTAAGGTTCGGCCTGCTACATTGCGCCCCGATATTGGAAACGGAATGGCCGCCCCGACGGCGGCTTTTAACCAAAAAGGAATACCTATGAAAATCGAGTGGTGGAAATTGGCAAGGCGTGGGGCCATGGCAGCAATCATGGCCTGTTGCGTGGTGGGTTTGACGGGATGCGATACCGATGACGATGACGACGATGACGACGATGATATCGAAGTGGTGGGCACCTGGTACATCACGATCGGCGGCACGACGCAGTCGATCGTTTTGAACACGGATACGAGTATTTCATTGCCGGGCGATGACGACTTCCTCTCAGGCTCCTATTCGTTTGTGGAAGATGAGGATGACGATGAATATACCATCACCATCTTTTGGGCCAGCGGAGCGGACGAGGATGATGACGATGATCTCGATTCCACCTGGTCCACGACGTGCACGGGTACGGTGACCGACGGCTATATGTACGGAACCTGGTCCCAAGTCGAGGACGACGGCAGCACGGCTAGCGGTAGCTGGGAGGCGTATGAGGCATAGGGAAACCCCCTTGCTTTAAATCTGAAAAAGCGCCCTTTTCGAAGGGCGCTTTTTTGTTTCGGCGGTTCGCCTTGCGGAGGGGATTCGCGCCTTCCGGTCGCAAAGTTGGCGGGTTGCGGGGTTGACGCCGTCGATTGAAGAGCCGTAGTTTATGGGCGATGAGAAAAACCGTCCAGATACTGTTGCTTGCTGTCCTTCTGTTGCCATTGGTCGGCGACGCCCGCGAGGAGACGCTGGAAGAGCGCAAAACGCGCATCACGCGCAAATACCTGCGCAAACGCATGAACGTCGACCAAAGCCAGCTCTATGTCCCGAGCGACCTGCCGGAAGAGGATGAGCGCGTGCTGGCATCGGAAAAATACAAGGATCTCGAAAAGGACGCCTTGACGAAGTCGCAGGAAACCGCGCGCCCGGTGCCGTTGCCGGTGCGGCGACTGCCGGTGCGCGAGCAGCAGGATTCCAATTGGCTGCTGGACGGGGCGAGCGAGGACGAGATGGTCGACCTGTTCGCCGATCCGTTCGCGACCGCCAGACCCGATGATAATGCTTCGAACGATCGCTCCTCCTGGAGCGGGCAACGGGA
>NZ_JBFJYW010000130.1:0-10024 GCF_041622395.1 Pontiella sp.
CCCAGATCCAGCTGCCGAAGCCCGGCAAGTGCCCGATCTGCTTCATGGACCTGATTGCGCTCGACGCCGGAGACGACGGCGGTAGCGAGCGGGAAATCCGCATCGGCCCCCATGCCGCCAAACGGATGGAATTGGAAACCGCGCTCGTTGAACGCCGCTTTGCAACCGCCGACGTGCGGATGGCGGGAAAAGTCGACTACGATGAAACCCGCGTTTCCTCCATCTCCTCGTGGGTGCCCGGCCGCATCGACCGCCTGTTCGTCGACTACACCGGCATTCCCGTAAAGAAAGGCGAGCACCTGGCCGAGCTCTACAGCCCCGAACTGCTGACCGCGCAGGAAGAACTGATCCAATCGATAAAATACAATTCCTCGCTCGTTGATTCGTCCCGCGAAAAGCTGCGCCTCTGGGGGTTCACCGCCGAACAGGTGGCCGAAATCGAAGCCCGCGGAACCGCCAGCGACCATATGACGATCTATTCCCCCATCGGCGGCATCGTCATCCACAAGAACGTCAGCGAGGGCATGTACGTCGAAACCGGCACCAAGCTGGTCACCCTTGCCGATTTGTCCCGCGTCTGGATCCTGCTCGACGCCTACGAATCCGATCTCAACGGGCTGCGCTACGGCAGCACCGTGGCGTTCACCACCGAGGCCTATCCCGGCAAAACCTTTGAAGGCACGATTTCGTTCATCGATCCCGTCATCAATCCGGCCACCCGCACCGCCAAGGTACGCGTGATCGTCGACAACGAAGCAGGGCAACTCAAACCCGGCATGTTCGTTCGCGCCGTCGCCCGCCCGCAGGTGGCCGAAAGCGGACGCATCATGAATCCGGCACTGGCCGGCAAATGGATCAGCCCGATGCACCCCGAAGTGGTGAAAGACGAACCGGGCAGCTGCGATGTCTGCGGCATGCCGCTGGTCACCGCCGAGTCGCTCGGCTACGTGAGCGGAACCGAAGACAACGCCCCATTGCTGATTCCGGCATCGGCCGCACTGAAAACCGGCAAACGCGCCGTGGTCTACGTGGAAATCCCGGATCGGGAAAAGCCCACCTACGAAGGACGCGAAATTGCGCTCGGCGCGCGACTCGGCGACTTCTATGCCGTCGAAAGCGGCCTGGAAGAAGGCGAACGCGTCGTCACCCGCGGCGCCTTCAAGC
Organism: Pontiella sp.; assembly: GCF_041622395.1. Lineage (NCBI taxonomy): Bacteria > Pseudomonadati > Kiritimatiellota > Kiritimatiellia > Kiritimatiellales > Pontiellaceae > Pontiella > Pontiella sp. Next base: position 1,165 of record NZ_JBFJYW010000130.1, read on the forward strand.
TCGACGCCGAAATGCAAATCCAGGCCAAACCCAGCATGATGTCCATGCCGAGCGAGCGGCACGCCGATCATCCGGCGGAGAAAAAACCACAAACCCTTTGCCCGGTGATGGGCGGCGCCATCGACAAGGCGATCTTCACCGACCACAACGGCATGCGCATCTATTTCTGCTGCCCGGGATGCGACACCGAGTTCAAGGCCGACCCCGAAAAATACCTGAAGCAGATGAAGGATGCCGGCGTGGAGATTGAGAAGGTGGTAAACCATCATGCGCACTGAGACCCAACAAACCCCTGAACAGCGCTCCGCCGTCGGGCGGCTGATCCGGTTCTGTCTGGAAAACCGGCTAATCGTCGTGCTGTTCACGATGGCCGTCGTCTTCGCCGGCATTCTGGTTGCGCCGTTCGACTGGAAGGTCGGGGAGCTCCAGCGCTACCCCGTCTCGGTTGATGCGATTCCGGACATCGGCGAAAACCAGCAGATCGTTTTCACGGAATGGATGGGCCGTTCGCCGCAGGATGTCGAGGACCAGATCGGCTATCCGCTCACCGTCCAGTTGCTGGGCATCCCCGGCGTCAAGACCATCCGTTCCTACTCGATGTTCGGATTCTCCTCGATCTACATCATCTTCAAGGAGGATGTGGAGTTCTATTGGTCGCGCACCCGGGTGCTCGAAAAACTCAACAGCCTACCCGCAGGCACCCTGCCCGACGGCGCGCGCCCCGCGCTTGGGCCCGACGCCACCGCACTCGGCCAGGTCTTTTGGTACACCCTCGAAGGGCGCGATCCCGACGGCAACCCGACCGGCGGCTGGGATCCCGAAGAGCTGCGCACCCTCCAGGACTGGTATGCCCGCTACTGGCTGCTCTCCGCCGAGGGCGTGGCCGAAGTCGCCTCGATCGGCGGGTATGTCCGCGAGTACCAGGTGGATGTCGATCCCGATGCCATGCGCGCGTTCGGCGTCGGCATCGACGAAATCTACCGCGCCGTGCAAAGTGCCAACATCGATGTCGGCGCAAAAAGCATCGAGGTCAATTCGGTCGAATATTTCATTCGCGGCGTCGGCTTCATCCAGTCGCTGGAAGACATTGAAAACAGCGTCGTAAAGGTCAACGAATCCAACGTCCCGGTGCTGGTCAAACAGGTTGCCGATGTCGTCCTAGGCCCGACCCCGCGGCGCGGCGCGCTCGATAAAGGCGGCGCCCCCGCCGTCGGCGGCGTCGTGGTGGCGCGCTACGGCGACAACCCGCTGAAGGTCATCCAAAACGTCAAAGAGAAGATCGCCGCCACCGCACAAAGCCTGCCGAGCAAGACCCTGGCCGACGGCACCGTCAGCCAAGTCACCGTCGTGCCGTTCTACGACCGCACCGGGTTGATCTACGAGACGCTCAACACCCTCAACGAAGCCATCGTGCAGCAAATCCTCATCACGATCGTCGTCGTGCTGATCATGGTCCTGCATCTGCGCAGCGGGCTGGTCATCAGCAGCATGCTGCCGCTCACCGTGCTGCTCTGCTTCATCGGCATGAAGCTGTTCAACGTGCAGGCCAACATCGTCGCCCTCTCCGGCATCGCCATCGCCATCGGCACCATCGTCGATATGGGCATCGTCCTCTGCGAAAACATACTCCGGCATCTGGAGGCCGACGCTCCGTCGGAGCCACGCTTGGAGATCGTCCACCGCGCGGCGAGCGAGGTCGGCGGCGCCGTGCTCACCGCCGTGCTCACCACGGTCATCAGCTTCCTGCCCGTCTTCACCATGACCGGCGCCGAAGGCAAGCTGTTCAAACCGCTCGCCTTCACCAAGACCACCGCCCTGGTGGCCTCCATCGTCCTGGCGCTGACCGTCCTGCCCGTGCTGGCGCACACGTTTTTTGGAAACGATAAGGAGCAAGCGCCGAGCCGCCCGAAACGCATTTTCAAACGCAAAGTTGCAGAGGACGCTAAGCCTCGCAAAGAACCCAACGGTCCCTTTGCGAAGCATTGCGATCATCGCGCCTTTGCGTTGAATAAATATTTTCCCATCATGCTCACCGTCCTGTTCGTCGGCGTCTGGCTCAGCCTCGAATGGGAACCGCTCGGCGTGGAGCGCAACCTCCGGAACATTCTGTTCGTGGCGCTGCTCATCGGGGGGCTGTTGTTGCTCTTCAAGATCTTCGAGCATTTCTACCCGCGCATCCTCAGCTGGTGCCTCGACCATAAAGCGCTGTTCCTGATCCTTCCGCTTTCGCTCCTCTTGGCGGGGATTGGCGCATGGCGCACCCTCGGCAAGGAATTCATGCCCAACCTCGACGAAGGCTCGTTCCTCTGGATGCCCACCACCATGACGCACGCCTCCATCGGCGAGGTGCTCGACATCATGCAAAAGCAGGACATCGCCTTCCAGTCGATCCCCGAAATCGAGTCCGCCGTCGGCAAGCTCGGCCGTGCCGAAACCCCGCTCGACCCCGCCCCCATCTCGATGATCGAAACCGTCATCAACTACAAGCCCGAATACCGCGTCGACGAAGACGGCAACACCGTGCGGCAGTGGCGCGACCATATCCATTCGAGCGACGACATCTGGGCCGAGATCGTCAAGGCCGCCAAGATCCCCGGCACCACCTCCGCGCCGAAACTCCAGCCGATCGCCGCCCGCATCGTGATGCTGCAAAGCGGCATGCGCGCGCCCATGGGCGTCAAGGTGCAGGGCCCCGACCTCGATACGATCGAACGGGTTGGCTTGCAGATTGAAAAATTGCTCAAGGAGGTGCCGTCGGTTGAACCTGCCACGGTAATTGCCGACCGCATCGTCGGGAAACCCTATCTCGAAATCGTGCCCGACCGCGAGGCGCTCGCCCGCTACGGGATTCCGATCCGAAAATTCCAGGACGTCGTCGAAATCGCCATCGGCGGCAAGCAGGTCACCGGCACCGTCGAAGGGCGCGAACGCTTCCCCGTCCGCGTCCGCTACCAACGCGAGTTGCGCGACAATATCGAGGCGCTCGACCGCATCCTCGTGCCCGGTGCCGGCGGGCAACAAATCCCCATCACCGAGATGGCCGAAATCCGCTACGTGCGCGGCCCGCAGAACATCAAGAGCGAGGACACCTTCCTCGTCGGCTATGTCGTGTTCGACAAAAAGGAGGGGTTTGCCGAAGTCGACGTCGTCGAAGAAGCGCAGGCCTATCTGGGCGAACACCTCGCGGTGCCGGCGGGCGTGAGCTACCGTTTTGCCGGGAGCTATGAGAACCAGCAACGCGCCGCCAAGACGCTTTCCATGGTGCTGCCGATCGCGCTCTTCGCCATCTTCATGCTGATCTACTTCCAGTTCAAATCCGTCTCCACCACCCTGCTCATCTTTTCCGGCGTATTCATCGCATGGTCCGGCGGCTTTATCCTGCTCTGGCTCTATGGCCAGCCGTGGTTCCTCGACTTCAGCCTGCTCGGCACCGAGATGCGCAACCTCTTCCAGGTGCACGTCATCAACTTGAGCGTCGCCGTATGGGTCGGCTTCCTCGCCCTCTTCGGCATCGCCACCGACGACGGCGTCGTGATGGGCACCTACCTCACCCAGCTCTTCCGCGACAAGCCGCACACCACAAAGGAAGAAATCCGCGCGCTCGTGCTGGAGGCCGGGTCGCGCCGCGTGCGCGCCTGCCTGATGACCACCGCCACCACCATCCTCGCACTGCTGCCGGTGCTCACCTCCACCGGACGCGGCTCCGACATCATGGTGCCGATGGCCATTCCGTCCTTCGGCGGCATGCTCATCGAAATCGTCACCATGCTCGTCGTCCCCGTGCTCTATTGCGCCCTTCAGGAAAGAAAGGTGCGCCATCGGTTATAGCGAGCCGCCCAACAGTTCTTACCTCGAACCAGTACCGACCGCACCGAAATGACAAAATAATAGGACTGACACCCGCGGTGGTGCCCTGCCGATTTTAGGACCGCTGGCTTAGCGCAGAGGGAACGGTCCAGAGGACCGTTCTACCTAGAAATGTAAATGAACGACAGATAAACACAGATTCATGAACAGGATACAGGTTCTTACTCCGGCGGATGAGCGGGACAAGCTCCTTATCCCATTGAGGATCGGTGTCCATCCGAGTTCATCGGTGGTTCCATCCCGCATTAAGGTTAATCCGATCGGTCCCTCGGCGATGCCCAAGGCTAAATGGCGTTGCGCTTTTAGCGCATCGAAATCGTCCCCGCGCGCCACGGTGCCCGGCGAAGGCCGGATACGAAAAGAGCCCCGATAAACGGGGCTCTCATCAAAAACTGGCGGAAAGAGGGGGATTCGAACCCCCGGTACCCCGTGAGGAGTACACCGGATTAGCAGTCCAGCACCTTCAGCCACTCAGTCATCTTTCCGCGCTGAAAACGAGGGGAGAAGATAGTTGAGCCCCCTACCCTTTGCAAGCGGTTTTTGGGTAAAAGAAATAGGTTTGCATTACGGCCTTCGGACGGCGCGGCGGACGGGCCGCCGGAAGGCGGCACCCGGGGCTATTTCCTACCAAAACTGGTAGGCGTTGAATTTCACGACGTAGAGGCCGAGCAGGAAGTTGGTGGTGCCGTGGGCGATGATCGATGCCCAGATGTCGCGCGTCTTGATATACAGCAGGCCGTAGGCCAAGCCGCAGATGATGGCGGCGCCCCACTCGAAGTGGGACACGCTGAAAAACACCGAAATGAGTATAAGCACGGGCCAATGCAGGATGCCGGAATCGATCTTGAAGAAGGGGCTGCCCTGCATCCAGCGGTAGAGGAAGCCGCGATAGAAGAATTCCTCGATGATGGCGATGAACACCGACGTGCCCAGCATATGGATGGCGAAGATTGGCCAGCCGGAAGCTTTGGGATCGTAGACATGCAGGCCGGCATGTTCCCCGGACTCGATCACTTCATAGGGAGCCATGACGCCGTTGCCGATATCGAACAGTTCCCGGGTCTGGAACGGTTTCATCAGGTCAACGAACAGTCGGTCGTACCATTCCGTGACGCCCGGCGCGTGTTCCACCATCCAGGGGCATTCGAAAACCACCCAAACCACGAGGATGAACACACCGACCCCGATCGCGGGAAGAATGTTTTTGGCCTTGAGCCGCGGATACCACCGCCACGGGCGGAAAACCAGCAAAAGGATGAAGCCGCCGACCGACCGGGCCATGTAGCTCCAGGTCGGGTCGTCGAACCAGACCATCATGGTCAGCCACATGGCAAACGGAATCACATGGGCAATGACCGCCTTTGAATTTTCTTTTTGCTCGTCGGGGGAGAGTTCTTCGCGTTGTCGCTCGCTCATGGGATGATTGTGAGGCGTGATCCGCGAGGCGTGGTTTCCGAAAAAAGGGAATGCCACGCCTTACGGATCAATCGTCACTCCTTGTCTTTTCCGTCGTCGGAGGCGATTTCCTTCTTCTCGACCTCGTCATCGATCTGGTCGGGTTCGGCGCCTTCGCGCTGGCCCTTCTTGAATTCGCCGAGGCTTTTGCCGAGCGAACGGGAGAGTTCCGGCAGCTTCTTTGCGCCAAACAACAAAATGATGATGAACGCGACAACGAGCAATTCCTGCCCGCCCGGCATCCCCAGGGCTAGTGTATTCATGTGTTTTCCTCGGTTGAATCTTTCTTTTCGTGATCGTCTTTCGATTCGTCGGCGGCATCTTCATCCGTCGGGTCGGCGCTATCGTCGTCCGTATCCCCGGACGGGGACGGCTCGCGATTCCCACTGAAGTGAAGGAACCATATACAGAACTCGTATAGCAAAATCAAGGGGAGTGCCATCAGCACCTGGGTCATCGGATCCGGCGGCGTCAGGACCATGGCCAAAACAAACATGGCGACGATGACGTGCCGCCGCTTGTCGCGCAGCTGGCTGGAACTGACCAAGCCCATGCGCCCCATGATCAAGATGACCACGGGCAACTGGAACGCCAGCCCGAAGCCGAGCAACAGCTGGAGTGCGAACCCGATGTATTTGTTGTAGAACCAGATCGATTCGCCCCCGAGTTGCCCGCCGATCTTCAGCATCAGCCCCAGCGCCAGCGGCAGCGTCATCTTGTAGCCCATCGCAATGCCCACCAGGAACAAGCCGCCGGAAAAAAACGAAATCCGCGTCATCACCTTGCGCTCGACATCGCGCACGCCCGGCATCACGAACAGGCCGATGAAGAAGACGAGGAACGGCAGGCTAATCAGGATGCCGCCGAAGAAGGTCACCGTGAGCCACATCTTGAAGGCGGCGGCGGGCTCGGAGAACTGGAGGCGGATACCGCCCTTTTGCGCCGTCGACGACTCGGGCAACTCGACCAGGGCCTTGACGTCGTAATAGCGGGAACCATCCTCCGCCACCTGCAACGCGTTGGTCTCGATCGAATCGGCGGCGATGCGCAGATGCACCGTGGTATTGTCCAGCACCTCCGAGGCATTCTTGATGATATAGGGTTCGGCCGGGGCACGCAGGACCCCGATCAATTCGTCGGCAAACGGAAGGCAGATGGTCATCGCAATCGCCAACGCAATGAAACAGCGGATGACCGTCTTGCGAAACTCCTCCAGATGCTCCAGAAACGGCATCTCGCTATCGTCGTAGCGGAACTTGCCCTTGAAGGCCTTAAGCTTTTCGAGCATCGTCGTCCTCGTCGGGGGTGGTGGGTTCGGGTTCGGCGGCGGGTTCTTCCTCAACGGCTTCGGCCCCGGCATCCTGGAGGTCCTCTTCCAAGCCATCGAAGGTGTCGTCGGAATAGTCCGACTCATAGGGGTCGTACCCGTCGTCGTATTCGTAGTCGTCGTCGTGATCGTCGTCCGTCTTGTCGTAGACCGGGCGCGTCGGCTCATCGACGCCGAGATCGCTATACATGATCTCGCGCTTGAAGCTCTCGGCCGTATTGCGGATCGAATTGATCATTTCGTTGATCTTGCGGAAAATGCGCGGCGCATCCTTGGAGCCGAACATCAGCAACAGCACCAGCATCACGACCAGGAACTCCGGGCCGCCGGGGCCAATGAAAGCCAATGGAGCATAAACACTAAACATGGCCACCCTCATCCAAACGGTTGAATTGCGACCAAGAGGCGCAAACGGCGCGCAGGCCCCCGCCGCGGTTCTCGTTGTGTTTCCCGATCCTTTTTTCGACCATACTCATCCCTCGACAACAATCAGATTTTCAATATCGGCGTTGGCGCGCAGCGCATCGGCCACGACGCCGATGGCCTCGTTCTTCCGTTCGTCGAACAGCATGCTTTCGATGTCGTAGCGCACGTCGGCAAAATCGCGCACGGTCTCGGGCTGGCGGTCGAGCACGGTCAGAATATGGTAGCCGAACTCGGTCTGGAACACATCGCTGCATTTTCCCACCTCGGTGGCGAAGGCCACCTTCTCGAAGCTCGGCACCATCTGGCCGCGCGCGAAGTAGCCCAGGTCGTGGCCGCCGTCGTTGCACTCGGAAAACTGGTCGGCCAGCGCGTTGAAATCCTCGCCGTCGTTCAACCGCGCGCGCACGTTGAGCAGATCGGCATAGATCTTTTCGATCGGCTTCTCCGCGCTCGGTTGCTGGATGATGTGCGCGGCATGGACCATTTCCGGCAGCGTGAATTCCGCCGGATGCGCCTCGTAGTAGGCGCGCGAATCGGCCTCGACCGGGCGGACAACCCCTTCGCATAGCCGCTCGAAATATTTTTCCAGGCGGACGCCGTCCTCGATATCGGCCTTGACCTTGGCGACATCCGCGTCCGAAAGCTCGAAGCGGTTGCGGAACTCCTCGTCGCCGCCGTGCTGCTCCATGAGCGCAACGAACCGGGCCTCGATCTCCTCGGGGCGGACGGCGTCGATCTCGGTGCGGGCCTTTTGCGTCAGCAACACGCGCTCGACGGCGTTTTCGCGGGCGTCGGACTCGATCTTCGCCCACTTTTCGTTCATCTGCTCGTAGGACATTTCGCGGGCATAGCGCTCGCGCAGCAGTTGCAGTTCCTGATCGATCAGACCCTGCGAAACATCCTCGCCATTGACGCGAATCGTATCCGTTGCTTCATCATTCATCGTTTTATTTTCCACAGCACTTCTTGAATTTTTTACCGCTTCCGCAGGGGCATCGGTCGTTTCGGCCAACCCCGGAAACGCGCTCCGCCGCCACCGGAGCGGGCACTTCCTTCATAATGTCCGCCGCAGGCCGCCCCTTTTGGACAAGCCCCGCCATGGCTTTCATTTTCGGGTCGATGTGTTTGAAGAAGGTTTTATACCCGGCGCACAGATAGTTCAACCCCGGTTCGCCATCGGGCGCATTGATAAAGCGATGCTTGGGGCATTCGCCGTTGCAGGCGAACAGGAATTCGCACGCGCGGCAAACCGCAGGCAACGCCTCCCATTTGTCGTTGCCGAAGGCGACCTGCTCCGGGGAATAGAGCATCTCCTCCAGTGATTTCCCCATGATGTTGCCGAGGAAATAGGCGGGATAGACGAAGTGGTCGCAGGAATAGACGGAGCCGTCGTGCTCCAGCGCAACGGCCTTGCCGCAGCGGCGCGCGAAGGTGCAGAGGTTCGGCTCCTGCCCGCACCAGGCCCCCAGCGCCACATCGAAAATATTCACGAACACCTGGCCAACGTCTTCCTTGACCCACTCGTCGAACACCTTGCAAAGGAATTGGCCGAAGCCTTCCGGCGACACCGCCCACGGCATCATGGTGCCGGAATTATCGACGGCCCGAAGATCGGGCGGCGCGGCAAGATCCAGCCCAACCGCGTGCGCGGCGCGGTCGCCCGCCCGCTCGACGATCGGGATAAACTGCATGAACTTGACGCCTTGCCCCTTCAGGAAATCGTAGACCTCGACCGCCTCGTCGGGACTTTGCCGCGTCACGCAGGTGAGCGTATTGAATTCCACC
>NZ_JBFJYW010000131.1:0-10016 GCF_041622395.1 Pontiella sp.
GCGAAACCGTATTCCCGGCGATGCTCCACTGCTGGCGGACGGGCACCCCGGTGGATTTCGACAATCTGGCGCAGAACACCCCCGCGGGCTGGACCTGGGGAACCGAACCCGCGCCGACCGCCGAGCTGGCCGCCGCCCAGCCCTCGGAGGAACGGATGATGCAGTGCGTGCAGAACCGCCCGGTGATTTATCTCGAAACCGTGCGCGGCTGCCCGCTGACCTGCTCGTATTGCCGCTACTACCAGCTCCACGCCGGCCTGCGCACCCTGACCACCCAACAGGTTTTAAACCGCATCCGCCGCTTCCGCGAACTCGGTGCCAACGAGATCCGCTTCGTCGACCCCACCTTCAATGCCCGCCCGCGCTTTACCGAATTTCTTGCGGCGCTCGCCGAGCTCAACCGCGACCACCAGTTGAGTTTCTTTGCCGAAATCCGCTCCGACACCCTGACCGAGGAGCAGGCCGGCCTGATGAAAGCGGCCAACTTTACGGCGGTCGAGGTCGGCGTTCAGAGCATCGACCCCGCCGTACTCGCCAACGTGACGCGCCCGGTGCGGCTCGAAAAAACGGCGGCCGGCATTCAGTCGCTGTGCAACGCCGGGGTGCATGTGGTGCTCGACATCATGTATGGCCTGCCCGGCCAAACGCTCGCCGATGTCCGCCGCAGCCTCGACTGGGGACTCGCCTTCGGCGACGCCGTCCAGGTGCAATGCATGCAGACGCTGGTGTTGCCCGGCACCGTATTGCGGAGCGAAGCGGCCAAATGGAAATTCGATCACGACGTCCGCCCGCCCTACGCCATCCATCAAACCGACCACCTTTCGGCCGACGATATCCGCGCAATCGAACTCCTGCTCGACGAACACCCGAACCTGCCCGCCGACCCCGTCACCCCGCGCTTTTGCTCCCGGCGCCTCGCCGGCCTCTTCAAGGAACAGATCCGCATCAACATGGATGACCTAGAGGCCTTTAACGCAAAGACACAAATCGCAAAGGAAAACTCTGCGAAACTTGGCGAACTTAGCGGCTTTGCGGTGAATGATTTTTTGGGGAAAGGCAACCGCCGCGCGCTGCTCTTCTGCGGGGCCGATCTGTTGAGCCACCGCGCGGCCATCGCCGCGTTGATCGAGCGTGCGATCGCATCCGAGCCCGACGGCCTTTGGCAGTTCGTGCTGGTGCCGGCGCACGAAGAGCCGCTCGACCTGATCGAAGCGCTGGCCGCCGCCGTCCGGAGCCACCCGCCGCACCTGCTCGACCGCTTCGCCTCCGCCGCCGCGTTCGAGGTCCGCGTCGCCCGCCGCCTCTACGTCCGCACCAACCCCGCCATTTCCAACGAATGGCAATCCGCCGCCGAAGCGCTGTTGCGCGAATCGTTTGGCTAATTGAGATTTTTTGCTATCTTTCCCGAATGAATTTTACGGCCATCGACTTTGAAACCGCCACCGGGCAGCGCAACAGCGCCTGCGCCGTGGGCATCGTTACCGTGGAAAACGGGCACATTGCGGAGGAGTACTATTCGCTGATCCAGCCGCCGGGCAACGCCTATTTCGGGATGAACATCGCGGTGCACGGCATCCGACCGCAGGATACGGCGAATGCCCCGTCCTTCGGGCAGCTCTATCCGGAAATCCGCCAGCGCCTGCAACGCCGCACGATCGTGGCGCACAACGAAGTGTTCGACCGCTCCGTGCTGCGGCGCACGATGGAGCACTACGACCTCGACTATTCGGAGCTTGGGCTGGCCGACCGCTGGGAGTGCACCATGCGCATCTACAAGGCCAAGGGCTATTTGCCGTATCGGCTGAACAGTTGCTGCGAGCGCCTCGGCATTCCGCTCAAACACCACGAAGCGCTGTCCGACGCCATCGGTTGCGCGAAGCTCTATTTGCGGCGCTGATTTTTTTCGCGCTTCAAGGCCGCCGCTTTGCGCTGGGCATTGCTCTTTTTCGGTTTCTTGCCGCCGACGCTTTTGTTCGCCGTGGCGGAAGGCGCCGTGGCACGCGGCGCGCCATCGGCGCTTTTCACCTCTTTGACCGGCTCGAGCTTCTTGCACATCACGTTGTGGAAGTAGGGCGGGATTTCCGACTCGAAGGTCATGCTTTCCTTGGAAAACGGATGGACAATGGTGAGCGAAGCGGCGTGCAGGCAAAGCCGTTTGACGCCCTGCCCCTTGACGCCGTATTTCTTGTCGCCCGCGACGGGGCAGCCGAGGTCGGCCATGTGGACGCGGATCTGGTGTTTGCGGCCGGTCAGCAGATCGACTTCGACCAGGCTGAAATGTTCCGATTCCTTCAGAACGCGGTAGCCGGTTTTGGACAGCTTGCCGTCCTTCGAATTCGGAACGGAATACATGCGGTGAACGCTGTTTTCCAGCAGATAGGAGCTGACCAGCCCCTCTTTCTCCGCCAAGTGCCCCGAGAGCACGGCAACATATTGCTTCTTCGTGTTCGGCCAGTTTTTTTGCAGAAACTCCTTCACCTCTTCGCTCTTGGCGAAAACCAGGATGCCGGAGGTTTCCTTATCCAGCCGGTGCACGATATAGGCCCGGTTCTTGGATTTCGGATTCCCCTTGCGCACATATTCGTTCACGAGGAAGTGCGCGGTGTTTTCCTTGATCTTCTCGGTGCCGACGGTCAGCAGCCCATTGCTCTTTTCAACCACCACGATGTCGCGGTCTTCATAGAGAATTTCGAGCCCCTTCGGCGTGTGCTTGCGGGGCGGCCGCTTGAAGTTTTTCTGTAGCTCATGCATGGAAAATTATTCCTCGCCGAATTTTTTCGGTTTGGGAACGACGATGTTCACGACCGGCGTTTCCCGCTCGGGCTTGGCGCGAACGCCTTCCTTGCGGATTATTTCGATGTAGAACGAGGTCAGCTCGCGGGATTCGGCCTCGTTGATGCAGGCATCGATTTCCGCGAGGTGGATGGTTTTGGCATCGGCTTCAGTATCGCCGAACTTGCAGTCGAAGTCCCAGAAATCGGCCCCTTCGGGGAGCTCTTTGCGGCGCTCGCGCTTGATATACTTGCGCAGCTCGTTCTTGGTGGCCTCGACCATGCGCGGGTATTTGATTTTCGGATGGATCAGTTGGAAGGTTTTTTTCATTGGTCCTCAGGCAGGGTTAAATCGGGGTCGTCTGGAAATCGGCCTTTGTTTTACAGAACGTACGGAATATAGCGATTCCGTTTCCCGTTTTTATTGTTCGGGATCGATGGCCCCGTCTTGGGGGGCGCCGAAAGTATATGTTGCCTATTTGGGAATTGGTTGTAGGTTTTACCGCACCGGCGAAAACCAGGGGGCGGACCCACGTTGGCGTTCCACCTTTCCCTCGCAGCGATCCGCTAGGCCGGACCCGAGATCGCCGACTCGCCGCCGGAGTGAACCAACAAACGATCGAAACGCTTGACCAGATGCTACGGCGGATCCGTTCCGCCGAATGTTGGCATTGGATGAACCCCACAACGGAGCAATCACATGGGCGAAAAAGGTAAGAAGGACAAAGGCCAAAAAGAGAAACGCAAAGAACCCAAACTAACCCTGAAGGAGAAACGGCAGGCCAAAAAGGAAAAGGCCAAAAACACGAGCAGCCATATCGCCTAGCCGGGCCAAACCGGAACCCAATTTTACCCCCCGCTACGCTAGAGGACACAGAGGGCTGTAAATGCTCTGTGCCTCTGTGAACTCTGTGGTAAAAAAAATCCGTCGTAAACAGGATGGGATTCGAATGGGAACTAAAGGCTAAACAGGTCGCCTTCGGGGACGATGGCGTTTTCGAAGCCGTCGTCCGCAGGGAGGTCCTTGCCGCTGGAGGCGGCGACGGCAAGGGCATCGCACCGTTCGTTTTCGGGATGGGCGCTATGGCCTTTAACCCACTCGAACGCCACCGTCTGTTCTTCGCAAAGATCGAGCAGTTGGGCCCAGAGGTCGGGGTTTTTCGCGGGCTTCGAGGGGGAGAGCATCCACCCCTTGGAGCGCCACTTTTTGGCCCAGCCCAGGACCATGGCGTTGACCACGTATTTCGAGTCGCTGGTCAGCACCACCGAGCAGGGGCGTTTCAACGAGCGCAGCCCTTCGATGCAGGCCAGCAACTCCATGCGGTTGTTGGTGGTTTTGCGGAATCCGCCGGAGAGCTCCTTTTTCCGGCCGCCGCAAATCAGAACCACCCCGAAGCCGCCCGGCCCGGGATTCCCCTTGCAGGCGCCGTCGGTATAGATTTCAACGCGCTCGCCCATCAACTATGCGATTTCCTGGAACGAGATGCCGAGTTGCCGCGACAGATCGGCAAGGCGCTTTTCTTCGTGGCGGGTAATCAGGGCCAACGAAATGCCCGATTTTCCGGCGCGCGCGGTGCGGCCGCTGCGGTGCGTGTAGTATTCGTTCTTTTCCGGCAGCTGATGATGGATCACGAAGGAGAGCCCTTCGACATCGATCCCCCGCGCGGAGACATCGGTGGTGATCAGGATGCGGGCGCGGCCTTTCTTGAACATGCGCATAATCTTGTCGCGCTCGGTTTGCATCAGATCGCCGTGCAGCACGACGTTGGAAAAGCCGTAGGGCTCGAGCGCCTTGCCGAAATCGATCGTATCCTGCCGCGTGCGGCAGAAGATCAGCCCGCGCTGCTCGCCGCGCTGTTTCAGGAAATCGACGATCCGTTCGAGCTTTTCGCCCTCGGTACAGCGGATGTATTGGTTGCGGATATTGGGGTTCACGATGTGCTGCTTATCAATCTTCAAGAACGGGGCATCGGCCGCCAGATGCTGGCTGATCATTTTCTTGATGCCCGGCGGCATCGTGGCCGAAAACAGCCAAATATGACGGCCGCCGGCCGTCAGTGTCATGACCGACTCGATATCCTCGCGGAAGCCCAGCTTCAGCATTTCGTCGGCTTCGTCGAGCACCAGGGTTTCGACGCGCGAAAGGTCCACCGCCTTGCGGCGCACCAGATCCATCAGCCGGCCGGGCGTTGCCACCAGCACCTGCGTCGGGCGCTTCAGCGCCTCGATCTGGCGGTCGATCTTATCGCCGCCGCAAACGACCTCGGAAAAGATGCGGTCGGCATATTTCGTGAATTTAAACAGCTGCTTCTGCACCTGCTTGGCCAGCTCGCGGGTCGGCGCCAGCACGACGGCCTGGATATGGCGCCGGTTTGCATCGATCCCCGCCAGCAACGGCAATCCGAACGCCGCGGTCTTTCCGGTACCCGTCTGGGCCTGGCCGATAAAATCGGTGGTTTTCCCCAACAGCATCGGGATCGTTTTCGCCTGGATCACCGTCGGGGTTTCAATACCCAGCTCCGCCAGTCCCTTGCGATATCCTTCGGAAATTCCGAGTTCTTTAAATGTGCTCATGCCTGCCTATCCTTGCCGTTTAAATTTGGAGAACAGGGGAACCTGAAGACTGAAGCCGTTCAAATCCAGCTAATAAGCCAAAAATATTGGCGCGGGCTCGCCTGGGTTGCGCCCCAAACATCATGCGCCACCATGCCCGCCATAAAACCGGTTTTACGTTTTACCGATGGCAGTTCGCCTCCCTTCTTCCGATCCCCGGTCCGATACACATTGCATCTGATGTTCCGTGCGGTATAAACCCCGCAATGAAAATTCCCAAACAACTCAAAGCGCTGATGGCCGATGGCCTGGTCGATGAGGTGCTGCGGCAACTCATGAGCGGCAAGGAGGCCACGATCTTCATGGTCCGCTGCGGCGCGGAGATCCGCTGTGCCAAAGTGTATAAAGACGCCTCGAAACGCAGCTTTAAAAAAGCGGTGCAGTACCGGGAAGGCCGACACGTGCGCAATAGCCGCCGCGGGCGGGCCATGGCCAAAGGCTCCAAATTCGGGAAAAAGGAGCAGGAAGAAATCTGGCAGCATGCGGAAGCGGATGCACTCACCCTTCTGTTCCATGCCGGCGTCCGCGTTCCCCGGCCTTATGGCTGCGTCGACGGCGTAATGCTGATGGAACTGATTACCGATGCCGAGGGCGGCGTGGCCCCCCGATTGAACGATATTACCCTGACGCCCGAACAGGCGCAAAAAGACCATGCACTGATCATGCAGGATGTGGTGCGCATGCTCTGCGCGGGAATCGTGCATGGCGACCTCTCGGAATTCAATGTGCTACAGGACGAAAAAGGCCCCGTCATTATTGATCTGCCGCAAGCGGTGAATGCCGCCGGGAACAACAACGCCCGGGCCATGCTGGCGCGCGACGTCAACAATATGACCGCCTATTACGGTCGTTTCGCCCCCGAGCTGCTCAAAAGCAAGCACGCCAAGGAAATCTGGGCGCACTACGAAGCCGGCACGCTCGCCCCCGACATCAAACTCACCGGCCGCTTCAAGGAATCCACCAAAAAAGCCGATGTGAAGGGCGTGCTGAACGAGGTGGAATTCGCCGCCAAGGAAAACCGGGAACGCCTGCGCCGGCTCCGCGAGCGGGAGCTGCTGGAAAAAGAAAACCATCCCGAACCTTCGCGCAGAAAGAAAAACGGAAGACACCGCCGCCACCGATGATGAAACCGCTTTTGCTATTTACCGATGGAAGTGCGCATCCGGCTTCCCGGATCGGCTTCGGTGCCTACCTTGCCATCCCCGATTTAACGGCCGACTTCCAGGCAATGAAACCCCGCGTCCAAGTGAAACGCTTTGAGGAAACCTCCTCCACCCGACTGGAAATCGAAACCCTCCTCTGGGCGCTGCGGGCAACACAGCCGCGATGCGTTACCGTTTATACCGACTCCCAGAACATCATCGGTCTGCCCGACCGCCGGGAAAAAATCGAAAAACAGGGATATTGCTCCAAAACCGGAGCCCCGCTCAACCATGCGGACCTCTACCGGGAATTCTTCCGCCTGATCGATTCGCTCGAATGCGCCTTTGTTAAAGTCAAAGGCCATCGCCGTTCCAAAGAAAGAAGCCCGATCGACGAACTCTTCGGCCTCGTCGATCGCGCCTCGCGCCAAGCACTGCGTACGGAGCCGGCGAGCCAATGACCGCATTGAAATATCTCGCCGGCTATGCCCCGGAACTGCAACAGCGCGTGCAGACGATGATTGACCAAAATACGCTGAATGCCTTTCTTCAGCAGAAGCATCCGAAAATGCACGAGATCCGAAGCGATGCCGCGTTGCGCGAATATGTGGTCGGGTTGAAAAACCAACACATGAAAAAATCCGGGCCACTGAGCAAGGTGGCCTACGACAATAAGATTCACGTCATCCATAACGCGCTCGGCACGCATCACTATGTTTCAAGAGTTCAGGGCGGAAAACTGAAAGCGAAAAACGAAATTCGGATCAGCACCGTGTTTAAAACCTGCCCGATCGATTTCCTGAAGATGATCGTCGTGCACGAACTCGCCCATCTGAAAGAGAGGGACCACAACAAGGCCTTCTACAACCTGTGCGAGAACATGCTGCCGGGCTATCACCAAACCGAATTCGAAATGCGGCTCTATCTGACGCAACGCGAGCTGGATCAGCAAAAAACCGGCAACGAATAAACCGCCCGAAACGGGCGATCCTTAATTCGCTCTACAGGAGCATATTCGACAAAATAATTGCGGACAAAATGATTTTAAAATCCGCTCCGCACCGAATTATTTCGTCGAATCTTCCGTGGCGGCCCTGCTACTGCAAACCGGACTGGACCATCGCTTCCACGTCGGCGACTTCCTTCGCAATGGCGGCGCTCAGGTTTTCGTGGCCATCTTCGGTCACCAGCACATCGTCCTCGATGCGGATGCCGATATATTTGAACGCCTCCGGAATCTGGTGGTTGAAATCCTGCGAGTAGAAGCCCGGCTCCACGGTGACGACCATGCCGGGCTCCAGCTTGCGCTCGGCGTCGGCGCCGCGGAAGGCTTGGGGCATGACATCGTGGACATAGAGCCCGAGCGAATGGCAGAGCGCGCCCGGCCAGAAGTCGCGATAGGCATTCTTTTCGATGATTCCGTCGGTGGAGCCGTGCAGAATCTTGAGCGATTTGAGCCCGTCGGCGAAAACGCGCGCCGCCACATTGTGCAGCTCAAAAAAGCTGATGCCGGGCGCGACCGCCTCGACGCCCGCCTTTTGCGAGGCGAGGACGATTTCATACAGGTCGCGCTGCATCGCGGTGAATTTGCCGGACGCCGGGAACGTGCGGGTGATGTCGGCGCAGTAGTTGTTCCATTTTGCGCCGGCATCGATCAGCACGAGATCGTCCGGACCGACGGGCCCGTTGTTTTCGACGTAGTGCTGGCAGGTGGCGTGGGCCCCCGCCGCGACAATGGAGCCGAAGGCGAAGTGGCGCACGCCCCGCGTTTTGCAGGCATATTCGAACTCGGCCTCGAGCTCGTATTCGAATTGGGCGGTTTTGCCGGCGCGCATGCAGGCGTGGTGGGCCTCGCCCGTGATTTCGATGGCGCGGCGCATCTGCTCCAGTTCGTAGGCGGATTTAATGACGCGCATCTCCAGCAGTTCGTCGAACGGTCCGCCGGACTTCCGGGGCACGACCCCCTCCTGCTCCAACAGTTTTTCGAGGGTCTCGCCCTGCCGCTGGTTTTGGATGGCCTTGTAATAGACCGTGCGCCCTTTCAAGCGGTCCTTGAGCGTCGATTCCAACGATTTGACGTTGTAGACCTTGTCGGCCGGGAACCGCTCGCGCGCCTTGCGCGTACCAATGGTGAACCCCTGCCAAACCTCTTCCTGCCGATCCTTCTCCTTCACGAAAAGCGCCACGTTTTCGGAATCGCGCGTCGGGTCGAACACCGCGATCGCGCCCTCTTCCGGGAATCCGGTCAGGTAGTGGAAATCGTCGTCCTGCAGGAACAGCGAAACGCCCGTTGGCGGAGCGCCCGCCGGCAGAATCAGCAGGTCCGTGCCGAGGTTTTCAAGAATCCGTTTTTGCCGTTGCTTCAGTTCATTCAATAAATCGTTGTTCATCATTCACTCACCGTTATTTTGTTTGAGGCGGAGCGCGCCGCTTTGATTAAAGCCACGATATCCGCGTGAACCCGCCGCGCCTCCTCCAGCTCTTCCGCAGCAGGCGCGTGTCCAAGGTGCTTTCCCCATGAACGGGAAAGCGAAATAAATTTACCCTCCAACATCGCGTTGGCCCAACCCAATGCGGATAAATTTCGTTGATGATCCGTAAGGTCCGCATCCGCACCGTTTTCCAACAGGAAACGGACGACATCGATGCGCAAATCCTTCACCGCAAGAATGAGCGGCGTGCCTTCATAATTCCAATTGCGCACGTTGATGTTTGCGCCGCTTTCCAACAGGAACTCTGCGAGCTTGAGGTCGTCCAGCGAACAGGCCCAGGTGAACGCCGACCGGTTTCCGGTCTGGTATATGCCGTCCATGCCTTCGTCGATCCGTTCCAGATAGGGCAGGAAAAGGCGGACCATCCGCTCGTCGCCATTGCGCGCAGCCGCCTGAAACGGCGTATAGCGGATCGAAGCAACCCGGAATGAAAGGGATGTTTTCGCGCCTTGCTCCAACAGGAATTGTGCCGCGGCATGCTTTTTCCATCGCACCGCGCAGCCCAGCGCCGTGCACTGCGCCGAACGGCTTCGCTGATCAATGTCGGCGCCTTGGTCGAGCAGGCGCTTCAGTTCGTCGACGTCTCCCGCCTTGGCGGCGTTGTGGAATTCGGTGTAGCCCTCATATTGCTGTTTACGCCATTCCGAGCACCCGCAGAGCATCACAACCAAGAGCAAACCGATTTCGCGGCGCTTGAACATTAGTTGGAAACCTCCAAGCAATAGGTTTCCAGTTCGACTTCCTCCGCCGCGCCGGAACCATAATAATCCCGCCCCTCGCACATCGGGCAGATCCCCGCCGCGGTTTTTTCCTCCAGCGTTTCCTCGAGGGGCGCATTGCAATCGGGACAGAATTTCCCCTGCATGCCTTCCTCCAGCGAGGCCCCGTTGGCCAGCGAAAAGATCGCGCCGCAATCGGTGCACTCGTACAATTTCACTTCGGAATCCCGCACTTCGGAATACCCGAAAAAATCCACTTCGCAGGAATTGCAGGTCAGC
>NZ_JBFJYW010000132.1:0-10015 GCF_041622395.1 Pontiella sp.
GTCGTTTTGTTCAAGGACTCCGCCAATGCCGCCCGGCTGGCGCGGCTGGCACCGTTCACGAAAGGTATGGAACGCATCGACGGGAAGCCGACGGTATACCTCTGCCGGAATTCCGCCTGCGAAACGCCGGTCGATTCGTTCGCCGGGCTGAAAGAGCGTCTCCGGTAAAAGCGATTGGCCCGGGCGGGATCTCGTCCCGTGGTGTCGTGAAAAATTTACAAACAATTTGGACGTAATCGGAGGCAATGATGCGTATATATTCGTTTTATAACTGTATGAAGCAGTTACAAACCGAAACCAGGGGATAGGTGTCATGAAAAAAAACGTAATGGGTTCAGTGTTGGCCGGGGTGGTTTTTGCCGGGGCCATGTCGTGCGGTGCGGCCTCGGGCCAATATTCGGCGCGGATTTCCGTAACCGGCCAGCTGGAAAAGGAGCGGGATTCGAGCAAGAACGAATCCACGAAATCGACGGCCAAAACCAAGAGCGAGAGCCAGCATTTCGATCTCAAGGTAACCGTGGCCAACACGGGCAAGGAAGAGGCCTCCTTTGATTTGGAGTATTATTTCTTCGCGCGCCATCTGACCAGCGATGGCGACAAGGGCGAGCCGGTTCTCGTTCAAAAAGGCAATGAAGCGGTTACGCTCGCCGGAATGTCGCGCGACACCATTCCGGTGGTATCCTCTTCCTTGAGCTGGTCGGAAACCAAGACAACCAGCAGTGGAAACAGCAATAACAACAGCAGCAGCTCCTCCCAGAAAAAGACGGTTTCCGGATCGGTCTACGATGGGTATGTGATGCTGCTGCGGGCCGATGGCGAAATCGTCGCCAAATATTCGCCCGATCGCAAGTTGCTGACCGATGAGGCGATCGCTTCGTTGGCCACCGCGACCGTTTCCGCTGCCGCACCCGCGAAAAGCGGGGCAAAACAGGCGGGCGGCAAGCGGAAAAAGAAATAGACCCGGATTGATTCGCGGAAAAAAACAAGGGGCCGTAATTCGGCCCCTTTTTCTGTCCTTGGCCCGTTCGGGCCGCAGTGTGGTGTTTCCGGTTGATCTAGCCCTTGGAGACGCGGTCGGAGTAGGACCCGTCGCGGGTGTCGATACGGATCACGTCGCCTTCGTTGATGAAAATCGGGACGTTGATTTCGTATCCGTTTACGAGTTTGGCGGGCTTCATCACGTTGGTGGCCGTATCGCCGCGCGCACCCGGTTCGGTTTCCGCAATGGTCATTTCAACGAAGTTCGGCAGGGTGATGTCGAGCGGGCGGTCGTTGTGGAAGAGGATTTCCACCTGCATGTCGTCGACAATGAAGTTCTTGAGGTTGCCGAGCAGCTCCTCGTTCAGGTGGGCTTCCTCGAAGGTTTCATTGTCGGAGAAGACATAGTCGTTGCCGTCGATGTATGAGAAGGTGTAGTCGCGAGAGATGAGGGCGCAACGGTTTACCTTGTCGGCGGAACGGTAGGTTTTGTCGAAGGTGTTGCCGGTAACGAGATTCTTGATCTTGCAGCGGTAAAGCGACTGGCCTTTGCCGGGTTTTGAAAACTCGAAGTTGGTAATCATGCAGGGGTCGCCGTCGATCTCGATCTTCAGGCCCTTCTTGAGGTCTGATGCACTGTACATAGTTGGTCCGTCCTTGGGGTTCTAAACTTAAAAAAGAGCGCGGATTATGCAAAAAGCGGCACCCCCTGCCAAGTTTGGATTTGTGATTTCGGCCCGGCGAGCGAATAAAAAATCGCGGAAAAACATGGCGGGTTCTGGCAAAACGTTATATTAAATACTCTATTGCCTTTGTGTACCGAGGCCATCAATGGAACTAGACAGAAGGAGAACGTAGACATGAAAAAATGGATAACACTTTTGACGATGACGCTGGCAACGGTGTTGAGCTTCACCTCAATGGACGCCCAGGCCAGAACCAAGAAAAACGATCCGGACAAGAAGACCGTCGAAAAAATCCTCAAGGAAGTCGGCGGCGAGCATTATGTCGATAAGATGAGGATCAATCAGGTGTGCTCAATGGAATTTGAAAATGCCGCCGGCGAGGAGGTCTATTACCATGTGTACAACATTTCGCTAAGAGAAGGCGGATACCGGATTGCGTTCTTCGACAATACCCCGAACTATTTGGGATTCTACAAGTCCGAATTTGAAGCCACCGACTATGAAGAAGGCGCCATCCTGCTGGACTCCGGCGACAGCGACGAAGAAGGCAACACCTCCTTTTTCACCCTTCCGGTGGGGTTGGCGGGCCCGGCGAGCAAAGTCCGCATCGACGGTGTTCCGACCCCGCTCGTCAAGAACCCCAAGCTCGCTCCGAAAGCAAACGGAGCGAAAGATGAAAGCGGCGGTCCCATCGCTGTCCCGCAGCCGAAATCCGCCAGCGGAAAAGACATCGAATACCGCGACTGGACAATTACGATGAATGGTAGAGAGATCTCCGCCAACGCAATCTTCGTTGAAAAGTCCGGCTCCAGCAACATCACGATCAAGGATTCCAAGCGTGGCAACACCGCAACAATTCCGATCTCCTCCCTGTCCCGGGAAGACCAGGCCTACCTGCGGGAAATCGGCGAGCTCTAAGCCGGCGTTCCGGTGCGAACCGCGATTGAAAAAAACCGCTCCGGACCGGAGCGGTTTTTTTTGTTTCCAGCCGCCGGATTCCTGCTTCCCGCCGGCCGCGTCCGCGGGTGCCAATCATTGCGGCATGCCGGGCGTTGTTCCCCCGATGGCATCGGCGGAGGCCTCTTCGGGCAGTCATTAAGCGGCTAATGAAATCCTAACATGGTTTGCGTTTAGCAACGGGCGGGGTTAGCCTATTGTCCATGATTTCGGTGACCCTATGGTAAAGCGAAAGACAACGACAGACGCAGGCAAGGCGACCTACAAGCTTAAGGCCGTCATTGATCTGGGCTCGACCGCGATCCGTATGGTGGTGGCGCAGATCCATGGCGACGGTTCCATCAAGACGCTCGATGCGTTGAGCCAAGCGGTGGCGATCGGAGCCGACACCTTCACCCGCGGCCGCATTTCCAGAACCACGATCAACGACTCCGTCAAGGCGTTGCGCAGCTTTTCGATCGTGCTCAAGGAATACGGAATCGATCTGGGCGCGGACGTGCTCGCCGTGGCCACCAGCGCCGTGCGCGAGGCCCGCAACCGCGACGAGTTCCTGGACCGGGTCTATATGGCCAGCGGCATCAACGTGCAGGTGATTGAAGGCTTCGAGGTGAACCGTCTGACCTTCCTGGCAATTCGGCCCGTCCTTCGCGCGAACGCCGTTCTGCGCAAGGACCGCCTGTTGGTCGCCGAGGTGGGCGGCGGCAGTACGGAACTGCTGGGGCTGGACGACGCCCGCGTTTCGTTTGCGCACACCTACCGCATGGGCTCCTTCCGGTTGCGGGAAACGATGGACGAGCAGCAGGGGTCCGAAGCCCGGCGCTTGGCAGTGCTCGATGCGGAGGTCGAGGCCGGGGTCCGCCAGTGCCGCGATGCGGTGCCGCGCGACAACAGCAAGCTTGCGCTTCTCTTGATGGGCGGTGAGGCGCGCCTGGCGGCGCAACTGATTTTGAAGGGCCTCAACGAAGGGTCGTTGGCGCAACTCAAGGTTTCGGATTTGTCGAAGCTCGCCGAAAAGGTGCTGATGCTCGACATCGAGCAGGTGGTCCGCAAATACCGGCTCACCCTGGACGAAGCCCAGGCGTTCGGCCCGGCGCTGCTCACCTATGTGAAGCTGGCGACCGCGTTCGGGCTCAAGCGCGTCTACATCTGCGGGGTCTCGTTGCGCGACGGCTTGCTCACGGAAGTCGCCGCCGGGGGGGCGTGGACCGACGATTTCGTCGAGCAGATCCTCCACTCGGTGCGCGAGGTGGGGCGGCGCTACAACCTCGACCAGACCCACGCCGATTGCGTAACCGGAATTGCGCTGGCGCTTTTCCACGCGATGAGCCGGGAGCATGCGTTGGGCTATCGCCATGAGGTCATCCTGACCGTGGCGGCGCAGCTGCACGATGTCGGCATGTTCATCGGGGGCAGCAGCCACCACAAGCACAGCAAATACATCATCGATAACAGCGAAATTTTCGGGCTGGGCGGCGAGGACATCAAGCTGGCGTCGCTGGTGGCGCGCTACCATCGCGGCGCATTGCCGCGCGCCAGCCATCTGGACTACGGCACCCTGCCGCGCGAGCAACGGCTGGTCGTCAGCAAGCTGGCCGCCCTTCTGCGCGCGGCCGATGCTTTTGACCGATCGCACACGCAGGCGATCAAAACGGTGAAGGTGGCGGTTTTGGACGACGAGGTCGTGGTGGCACCCGAGCGCCCCGGCGAATATGCCGCCGAGAAGCGGGCGCTGGCGGCGAAAGGGAAAATGTTCGAGCAGGTTTATGGCCGCACCGTTGTGTTGCGCGCCAAGCGGAGGCAGGGATAGACATGGTTGCGAAAAAACAGAAGCCCCGGTATTTCAACCGCGAGCTCAGTTGGCTCGAGTTTAATCAGCGTGTGCTGGAGGAGGCCAAGGCGGTGGGCAATCCCATGCTGGAGCGCCTCAAGTTCCTGGCCATCGTCGCTTCCAATCTCGATGAGTTTTTCATGGTGCGCGTCGGCGGTCTGCACATGGCCCGCAAGGCGGGGAGCCGAAAGAAGGATCCGTCGGGACTGACCCCCATGGCGCAGCTGCGCGAGATCGTCAAACGCGCCCGCGCCATGATGAACGACCTGCACGGATGCTTCAACGACGAGGTCTCGCCGGGCTTGGCCGCCGGGGGCATCCGCCATGCGGATATCGCCGCGCTCACCGCCGAACAGGAAACCGCGCTCCATCAACTCGTCCACGACGAGCTCTTCCCGGTAATCACTCCCTTGGCGGTGGCAGGGGGGCAGGATTTTCCGCGGATCCAGAACATGGCGCTGCATCTGGCGGTTCGGTTGCAGGGCATCGGCTCGGCGGATGGGCAGGAGGAGGTCTTTGCCGTCATGTCGCTCGACCGGGCCGGCCCGCGCGTGGTCCAGCTGCCCGCCGAGTCCGGCTATGAATATGTGCTGCGCGAGGAAGTGGTCGGCAAGTATGCCGCCAATTGGTTCCCCGGTTTCAACGTGCAGGAATGCGCCGCCTTCCGCATGACCCGCAACGCCGATTTCGCCGTGCAGGAAAACGAAGCGCCCGATCTGCTCTCCGGCATGGAGGAGGTGCTCGAAGAGCGCAAGACCGGCGACTGCATCCGCCTCGAAGTCGCTTCCTCGATTTCGAAAAGGTTGCTCGTGTTTCTATGCAAGGGGCTTTCGGTCGCCGACGACAACATCTATCCGGTGGCGGGGGTTCTCAACCTGAAGGACTTCATGCCGATGGCTTTCCTCGACGGCTTCGATGAGCTGAAGGCCGAGCCCTGGCCGCCGCAATCCTCGCCGGACGTCGTGCCGAACGAGCCGATGTTCGGGCAGATCGCCAAGAAGGATCTGCTCTTCTACCATCCCTACGAGACGTTCGATCCCGTCGTCCGCTTCATCGAAGAGGCGGCGGTCGATCGCGAAACCATGGCCATCAAAATGGTGCTCTACCGAACCAGCTCCGACAGCGCCATCATCGCCGCCCTCAAGCGCGCGGCCGAAAACGGCGTGAACGTCACGGTGCTGATGGAGCTCAAGGCGCGGTTCGACGAAGCCCGCAATATTGGCTGGGCGCGCGACCTCGAACAGTGCGGCGTGCAGGTGGTCTACGGCGTGAAGGGCTACAAAACCCACGCGAAGATTTGTCTCGTCGTCCGCCGCGAACCGGCCGGCGTCGTCCGCTACTGCCACTTCGGCACGGGCAACTACAACGAATCCACCGCCAAACTCTACGGCGACATCAGCTATCTCACCTGCAATCCGGAACTCGGGGCCGATGCCTCGGCGTTCTTCAACGCCCTCTGCGGCTATGCGCAACCGGCCGACTTCCGCCTCATCAGCATGGCGCCCATCGGCATGCGCGACAAGCTGCTGGAGTTGATCGATTTCGAGATCGAGCGCGCCAAGAGCGGCAAGAAGGCCGTGGTCAATGCCAAGGTCAATTCGCTGGTCGATGTCGCCCTGTCCGAAAAGCTGCACGAAGCCGCGGCGGCCGGCGTGAAGATCAAGCTGAATGTCCGCGGCATCTGTTGCCTGAAGCCGACCCGCAACCTCGAGATCACCAGCATCATCGACCGCTATCTGGAGCATGCGCGCATCATCCATTTCCACCACGGCGGCAAGCCGCGCGTGTTCATCGCCAGCGCCGACTGGATGCCGCGTAACCTCGACAAGCGGTTGGAGCTGATGGTGCCCGTCGAGGACCAGGTTTGCCGCGACCGCCTGATCGCCATGCTGGAAATCCACTTGGCCGACAACCAGAGTAGTTGGTTGCTGAAAGAGGACGGTTCCTACCAACGCATGGCCGCCAAGCAGGCCCGGGTCCGCTCCCAGGAAGTGCTCTACAACCAGGCCTGCGAGGCCGTAATCAATGCCGCGAACAACCGCCGGACCCGTTTCGAGCCCCACCGCCCCGAATCGCAAAACTGATTCGTCGGACGGTTCGCGCAACGGCGGCTATTTGCGAAACAGCTTTTTCAGCCGGTCGATCAGCGGTTCGGTACCGGTGCCGGTGCCGGATGCATAGGGCGGGGGGCTGACTTCGACATCGATGTTGCCTTCGCGGAAGCCGCTGAAATGGCTGGCTTGGTGTTCCATCATCACCATCCGCAGTTCCTGCTGTCCGGCCATGTAGATGTAGCCGCCGATGAAGGCCAGCATCAGGCTGGGTTTGAACGGGCCGATGACGCCGAAGAATTGCACGGGCAGGCCGAACAGCCCGATGATCACGAACAGGCCGCAGAAATATTTGCCGATTTGGGCCGCCGTGCGGGTGGCGTTCAGCCGTCCCTGTTTCAGCGTGAGCCCGGCGCGAAGCACGCGCCCGCCGTCCATCGGAAACACCGGCAGTATGTTGAAGAAAAACAGCATCGTGTTGAGGTAGCCCAGAAACCACGTCAATTCCCAGATCCGGAAGACCAGCGCAAGCACCAGGCTCACCGCAGGCCCCGCCAGGGCAATCAGGATTTCGTCCATCGGCTTCTTGGAGAGATTGGCGATCTTGGCCGCGCCCCCGAACGGATAGAGGACGATTTCGTGGATGTAGCCGCCCTTGGCGCGGGCCACGACCGAGTGCCCCAGCTCATGCAACGCCACGCTGCCGAAGATGCCGACCGCCAGAACCGCAATGGCCAGCAGATTGAAGCCCGACCAGATCGAAAGTATGCCGATGGCGATCAAAAGCGAGATATGCAAGCGAATCGGAATGCCCAGAACGGAGCCGATCGAAAGCGCGTTGTTAACCATTTTCATCTGTTTCCTTGAAGTTTGAAGCTTCGACACGGTCGACGCTCGGCGGTTTAAAAACAAGCGGAAAGCTCGCCCAATTGCGCGCACACGTGCGCACGCGTGCGCCGTGGTCGGCAAGCGGGCCCGGCGGCCCGGTGCGGCCTTTTTTGTTCTTGTGCTTCCAATGGGGGTAAATATCCGTAGTATTCGCAACTTAATTTCAACGTGGGAACGCCAATGAAGAAGAGCAGAATTGACCGCAGGTTTGCGGAACTGAAGAAGCAGGGTAAAAAGGGATTCATCGCCTACCTGTCGGCCGGGGATCCGAACCTCGAGGATACCGTCGACATCGTTTTGCGCCTGGAGGCGGCCGGGGTGGACCTGGTAGAGCTGGGGCTGCCGTTTTCCGATCCGCTGGCCGATGGCCGTGTCAATCAGGAAGCCGCCACCCGGGCGCTCGAAGCCGGTTCCACGTTCGATGGCGTGATGGCGTGCGTGGCCAAAATCCGCGAGCGCTCCGACATCCCGATGATTTTCTATGCCTACATGAATCCGTTGCTCTCGCGCGGCTATGAAGCGTCGATCCGGGCGGCGGCCGAAGCGGGGATCGACGGCTTCCTGCTGCTCGATCTGCCGCTGGAAGAGGAGGGGCCATACCGCAAGGCGCTGAGCGAAAACGGGCTCAACTCCATCAAGCTGGTTACGCCCACCACGCCGGATGAGCGCATTGAAAAAATCGTCAAGCGCGCCAACGGGTTCATCTACTGCGTTTCGCGCGAAGGCGTGACCGGGGTGCAGAGCGAGATTGCCGAAGGGGCGGGCGCGTTGGTGCAGCGCATCAAGGAGCATTCCAACCTGCCCGTGGCGCTTGGCTTCGGGATCGGTACGCCGGAGCAGGCGCGCGATGCCGCCGCGCTGTCCGACGCGGTCGTGGTGGGCAGCGCAATCGTGAACGCGTTCCACAACAACCCGCACACGGCCGAAGGCCGCGCCGATGCCGCCGCGCTGGTGAAGCAGATGGTGGATGCCGTTAAAGCGGTTCAGGCCTAGCAACTGAAAAAACAATTAAACCCGGAGTCGAAATGGCAGGACGTTACGCGGTAATCATGGCAGGTGGGAAAGGGGAGCGCTTCTGGCCGCTCAGCACATCCCGACATCCGAAACAGCTGTTGGCCTTGGTCGGCGACAAGCCGCTCATCGCGCAGGCCGTTGACCGGCTGCAAGGCCTCGTCCCTCCCGAAAACGTGTTCGTGGTCACCAACGCGGATCTGGTCGATGCCACCCGCGAAGCCGCCCCGTCGCTTCCGCCCGAGAACATTGTCGGCGAACCGGTCGGCCGCGACACCGCCGCCGCCGTCGCCTGCGGCGGCGCCTTGGTCAAGGCCCGCGATGAAAACGGCGTCTTCGCCATCCTCACCGCGGATCAGGTGATGGGCGATCTCGACGTTTTTTCCGCCACGCTCAAGGGCGGGATGGATCTGGCCGAACAGAACGACATCCTCGTGACCATCGGCATCGAGCCGACCTACCCCGCGACCGGATTCGGCTACATCGAGTCCGGCACCCGCTTCGATACCGCCGAGGGCGTCGAATTCCGCAAGGCCGACCGCTTCGTTGAAAAACCCGACGAAGCCACCGCCGCCCAATATCTCGAAACCGGGAAATTCTATTGGAATTCCGGCATGTTCATCTGGTCCGTTGCCGCGCTCGAAAAGGCTTTCGGCGCCCATTGCCCGGCCATGCGGGAACTGATGGATACGCTCGCGGGCTATGCCCGGGACGGAAAAATCGTCGAAGGCATGGCCGCCACCTATCCGGACCTCGGCAAAATCTCGATCGACTACGCCCTCATGGAAAAGGCCGGCAACATCGTGATGGCCTGCGGCACCTTCTACTGGGACGATGTCGGCGCCTGGCCCGCGCTCGAAAGCCATTTTGAGCAGGATCGCTGCGGAAACACGCCCATCGGGCAGGTCGAAACCCTCGATGCCCACGGCAACATCGTCCTTTCCAAGGATCGCCTCACCGCCGTCATCGGGGTCAGCGATCTCATCGTGGTCCAGGCCGAAGGCGTCACCCTCGTCTGTCCCAAGGATCGCGCGCAGGACATCAAGAAGATGGTAATTGCCTTGCGGGAAACGGGTTCCTACGACGCGCTGCTCTAGCCCAAACCCCGCCGCCGCCAGGACGGCCAAAGCCGGGGCCGGGCCTGCGCTGCTTGGGTGCGCTTCGGCTCCTGCCGGCTGAAAACTTTCCTGCTTGAAAGCAGTTGCCAAACCCATTGGTTTTGGTATCTTCCATGGCTTTCCTCCCCTTGCCGGGGTGGCGAAATTGGTAGACGCACGGGATTCAAAATCCCGCGACTTCGGTCATGCGGGTTCGAGTCCCGCCCCCGGCACCACTTCTTTTCCCCGCGATATGCGCGCGAAATCGGCTCTCCTCCAAAGGCTCATCCCCGCATCTGATGGAGAGCCATGCTGTAGGAAACGGCCCGCTGGGCCCTGCCGAGGCGATTCAACCGCCGGAGCAATGGAACCGCTCCTGCCCGCACCGCCCAGGCGCTCCACCAAATACGTCTGCGTGCGGATCTGAAACGTTCCGGGAAGCGTGAGCTGGAAGGCGGCGCTAGGTGATGTCGAGCCAGGCAAAGCGGTATCCGCCCAAGGGCAGGTCGCCGGCGGGGA
>NZ_JBFJYW010000133.1:0-9998 GCF_041622395.1 Pontiella sp.
GGTTTCCGACGGGATCATGGTGGCCCGCGGCGATCTCGGCGTCGAAACCCCGGTGGAGCGGATGGCCGTAATCCAAAAGCAGCTGATCCGCCGCGCCAACCTCTTCGGGAAACCGGTCATCACCGCCACGCAGATGCTCGAATCGATGACCGGCCACAACCGGCCCACCCGCGCGGAAGCGACCGATGTGGCCAACGCCATCCTCGACGGCACCGATTGCGTGATGCTTTCCGAAGAGTCGGCCATGGGAAAATTTCCGGTCGAGGCCGTGCGGATGCTGGCGGGAATTGCCGCGGCCACCGAACCCTCGCGCCCCTCTGTCCGGCTTTCCGACTATCGGCCGGACGGCGACACCCATCTGGTGGATCTAATCTCGCGCAATGTGCAGGAAACCGTTGCCCGCATCGCCCCCTCCGCCGTTCTGGTGCCTACGCTTACGGGGCACACGGCCCGGATGGTGGCGCGCTTTCGATTGCCGGTCTGGATCGCCGCCGTCAGTCCGCAGGAGGCGACCTGCCGCGGCCTGCAGTTTTCCTATGGCGTTGCGCCGGTTTGCGCGGCAGAAGCGCCGGCGGATTGGGGCGTGTTTGCCCGCCGCTGGCTGCAAGACCTCGGTCTCGCCGAAGGCTTCGTCGTGCTGACTGAAGGCCCTTCCGCCAAAAACCCCGGGGCCAACCCCCGCATGGAAATCATCGACCTCGGCGTTTCGAACGAAAACCCCCGATGAGGTGGGCCAACCCACTGATCCTCCTGCTTTTTATGGGCATGCGTGCGGCCAATGGTTTAAAGATTTCTTCTTGGACCGTCCTTTAATTAAAAAGCATGTCCATGAATAATCGGTTTGTCATTTTGCTTTGTTGGTAAAGTTTTCCGGGTGTACA
Organism: Pontiella sp.; assembly: GCF_041622395.1. NCBI lineage: Bacteria > Pseudomonadati > Kiritimatiellota > Kiritimatiellia > Kiritimatiellales > Pontiellaceae > Pontiella > Pontiella sp. The sequence continues at coordinate 882 of NZ_JBFJYW010000133.1, forward strand.
ATGCGCGGCGTCAAGCGGGGGAAATACCCAGGCAGAACCAATGGGCGTGGCGCTCCGGTAGCGGACCGTTCGCCCGAAAGGAGCACAATGAAAAATTCAGATGCCCGGAACGGGATTCAAATCGGTCTTTGGATCGATCACAAGGTGGCGATATTGGTTTTCATGGAAAAGGGTTCCGCCCGGGTTGAGCGGATCGAATCCGGCGCCGAAAGCCATTACCACTCATCAGGCGGAAGCCGCAGTGCGGGCGGATTAGGCATCGCGCAAGACGTATCCAACGAACAGCGGATGGACGAACGGCGCAAGCATGAGTACCATCGCTTTTACCGGAAGGTCATCGAAGCGGTTGCGCCGGCCGACGCCCTGCTGATTCTCGGCCCCGGGGAAGCAAAGCGGGAATTGGCGAAGGAAATCCAGGCGGTAAAGAGCTTCGGCGACAAGCCGGTTGCCGTGGAGACGTCGGATAAACTCAGCGAGAACCAACTGGTGGCGAAAGTCAAAGCGTTCTTCGTGCGCTAGCGGGGGGTCGCATACCGGAAAACGAGCCGTTGATCCCATCGGAAACCTGCCCGACGGTCACGTCGTGCCGTCCAAAGGCCCTTCCGCGAAATCCCCCGGGACCAACCCCCTGAAGCTGTGAGCCAACCCCATGATTCTTCTGCTTTTTATTGCCGGACTGGTTTTTCTGATTCTGGGAGCGGAGGGGCTGGTGCGGGGCGCGTCCCGGCTGGCCGCCGCGCTCGGCATCTCGCCGCTGGTCATCGGGCTCACCGTCGTGGCGTTCGGCACGAGCGCGCCGGAGCTGGCGGTAAGCATTAAATCGGCTCTGTCCGGGCAACCGGACATTGCGGTTGGGAACGTGGTGGGCAGCAACATCTTCAATGTTCTGTTCATTCTGGGCCTGTCGGCGATCATTGCCCCGCTTGCGGTATCGCGCCGGCTGGTTCGTTACGATGTTCCGCTGATGATCGTCCTTTCGGTGCTGGCGCTGGTGCTGGGGGTTGACGGGACCATCAGCCGAACCGAAGGCCTGCTGCTGTTCCTCGGTCTTGTCGTCTATGTCGGCTTTCTTTTTTGGCAAGGCCATGGCGAGGGCCGGCCGGCCAACGCGGAAGGCGCGAAGCCCGTTGGCGGGGGGGAAGGGGCGGCGAAGGGATGGGCCGGCAACCTTGCGCTCGTGTTCGGTGGCCTCGTATTGCTGGCCGTCGGCTCCCGCTGGCTGGTTGACGGAGCCGTTGCCGTTGCGCGGCATCTCGGGGTCAATGAACTGGTGGTTGGGCTGACGATTGTGGCGGCCGGGACATCGCTGCCGGAAGTGGCGACCTCGGTGATGGCCAGCATCCGGGGCGAACGCGACATTGCCGTCGGCAATGTGGTCGGCAGCAACCTGTTCAACATCATGGGGGTGCTCGGCATTGCCGGGATTGCGGCGCCGGCCGGCGTGGCCGTTTCCGACGCGGCCATCCGCTTCGATCTGCCGGTTATGGTCGCAGTCGCTTTCGCCTGCCTGCCGATCTTTTTCACCGGCGGCATCATCAGCCGTTGGGAAGGGCTGGTGCTGCTCGGCTACTACGCGGCCTACAGCGCCTATCTGCTGCTGGCCGCCGCCCATCACGATGCGCTTGCCTGGTTCAGTCTGGTCATGCTCTTTTTCGTCGTGCCGCTTACCGCAATCACCCTAGCCATTCTGACCGCCGCTCAAATCAAAAAGGCAAACGGGTTGGCGCTTGGCAAAACCCGATAGCGCGCGGTAGGATCTACCCGATTCCAGCGACATTCCGGATGCCCGTTCAAGCGAGGTGAGTGGCAATGCACTATCTTGATGAAAGCATGATTCTCGTTTTTCTCGTGCAGGTCAGCCTGCTGCTCGGCTTTTCGCGGATCGCGGGCCTGTTGCTGCGGCGGATCGGCCAGCCGGCCATCTCCGGCGAGATCCTGGTTGGGATCCTGCTGGGGCCCACCCTGTTCGGCCGCACGTTGCCCGGCTTGTACGCATGGGTCTTCCCGCCCGACGCCATGCAGCAAAACATGCTCGAAACCGTGGCCTGGCTCGGCATCCTCTTTTTCCTGCTCGACGCCGGACTCGACACCAACCTCATTGCCGCGCTGCGACAGCGCCGCGACGCGATGACCATCTCGCTTGCGGATTTGATCCTGCCCATGGCAATTGCCTTCGTTCCGGTCTGGTTCCTGCCGGACCACTACATCGGTCCCGGCGGCGACCGGCTGCTGTTCAGTCTGTTCATTGCAACCATCATGACCATCAGCGCCCTGCCGGTCACCGTTCGCATCCTGCAGGATCTCGGCATCTACCGCAGCGATGCCAGCCTGCTGACCATGTGCGCGCTGACCATCAACGATATCGCCGGCTGGCTGGTGTTTGCCGTCATTCTCAGCTTCGCCACCGGCGGCACGGCGAGTCTGGTGCGAATCCCGCTGGTTCTGACCGCCACCGTGCTGTTCACCCTCTTCTGCTTCACGATCGGCAGGCGACTGACCGATCGCGCGCTCGGCGAAATCAACCGGCTGGAGCTGCCTCAGCCGGGCACCTCGCTCACCCTGATTTTCATCCTCGGCATGGCTGGCGGGGCCATCACGCTGGGCATCGGCATCCATGCGCTGTTCGGATTTTTCATCGCGGGCATCATGGCGGGCGAATCGCGCCACCTCTCGGAAAAAACCCGGGAAACCATCTCGCAGCTGGTCAAGGCGCTGCTGGTACCGTTGTTCTTTGCCTCCATCGGGCTGAAAATCGATTTTCTCAAAGAACTCGATCTGCCGCTGACGGCCCTCATGCTCGTGCTCGGCGTTGCCGCGCGGTTCGTGGGCGCCTGGCTGGGCGTCAGCCTGACCCAACACCCGAAGACCAACCGCCAGCTGATCTCCGCCGCCCATACCCCCGGCGGCGAAATGCAGATCGTCATCGGCATCCTGGCCTTGGAATACGCCGTCATCACCCCGCCGGTGTTCGTTGCCATCATTGTCAGTGCGGTGCTCTCCTCGGTGCTGGTCGGCCCCTGGATGAAATGGGCGCTGAAGCGCGGGCGCCACACCCGTCCCGCCGCCGCGCTGACCCCCTCGAACATTCTGCCGTCGCTGGCCGCCGCCTCGCGCGACGAGGCCATCCGCGCACTCTGCGAGCGGGCCGGCGCGGGGCTCGATCCGCAGGAGGTGGCCGACGCCGTGCTGCGGCGCGAAGAACTGATGGGCACCGCGCTGGGATACGGCGTGGCGGTTCCGCACGCGCGCATGGAGCAAATCGCCACCCCGCGCCTCGCCTTTGCGCGCGCCCCCGCCGGCATCGAATGGAATGCGCCCGATGGCCTGCCGGCGCAGCTCGTCTTTCTTTTGCTGACCCCAACCGGCGAAGACAATTCCCAGCTGCATCTGCTGCGCGTCATCGCCACCGCCATGCAGGTGCCCGAAAACCGGGCCCGGCTGCTGGGGGCCCCGGATCGCGAAATCGTCCCGCTGATCTACGCCCTGTTCAAGGAGCCCCGCAAAACCTGATGCCGCGCCATCGAAGCCGGATGGATTCTTTCCTGTAAAAATAACGATCAAACACAAGGAGGCCTGAGATGAACGCACAACTGGCAAGTACGGCGAAAGCAATGGTGGCCGGGGACAAGGGGCTGTTGGCCATGGATGAAAGCCATCCGACCTGCGGCAAACGATTCGCCAAACTGGGCATATCCCAGACGGTCGAGATGCGGCAGGCCTACCGCGAAATGATCGTCACCACACCCGGCCTCGGCGAGTGCATCAGCGGCGCGATCCTCTTCGACGAAACCATCCGCCAGCAGACGCAGGACGGCCGGCCGTTTATCGCGGTGCTCAAAGCGGCGGGCATCATTCCCGGCATCAAGGTGGATGCCGGCGCGAAGGAACTCGCCGGCCATCCCGGCGAAAAGATTACCGAGGGGCTCGACGGCCTGCGCGAGCGGCTGGCGGAATATGTCCAGCTCGGCGCCCGTTTCGCCAAATGGCGCGGGGTGATCACCATCGGCGACGGCCTTCCGAGCCGCGGCTGCCTCCAGGGCAACGCGCATGCGCTCGCCCGCTATGCCGCCCTCTGCCAGGAGGCCGGGCTCGTGCCGATCGTCGAGCCGGAAGTGCTGATGGACGGCGCCCATACGATGGAGCAGTGCCGCGCGGTCACGGAAAAAACGTTGCGGACGGTGTTCGACCAGCTCGCCGCCCAGCGGGTGCTGTTGGAGGGCATGATCCTGAAACCCAACATGGTGCTGGCCGGTCTCGCCTGTCCCGAGCAGGAATCGGTCGACGAGGTGGCCGCCGCCACGGTGGCAACCCTCATGCGCACGGTGCCCGCCGCCGTGCCGGGTGTGGCCTTCCTCTCGGGCGGCCAGTCGAGCGAGCTGGCCTCGGCGCGCCTGAGCGCCATGAACGCGCACTTCAAACAACGCGTCCCCTGGGCGCTGGCGTTTTCGTTCGCGCGCGCCATCCAGCAACCCGCGCTCGAGATTTGGCGGGGCGACGCCGCCAACGTGCCGGCGGCCCAGCAGGCGCTGCTGCACCGCGCCCAATGCAACCGCGCCGCCCGCCGCGGCGAATATTCCGATGAAATGGAAGAAGAAACCAACCGATAGGGGGCAGCCATGCCGATCCAACTCAACGAAGAAAACGAAGGCCAAGTGCTCGTCGTGCAGGTTAGCGGCAAGCTCGCCAAGGAAGACTACGAGCACTTTGTGCCCGAATTCGAGCGGCTCGTCCGCTCCCACGGCCGGCTGCGTTTGCTGTTCGATATGACGGATTTCCACGGCTGGGACGCCGGCGCGCTCTGGGCCGACACCAAGTTCGGCGTCCGCCATTTCGGTGACATCGAACGCATCGCGATGGTCGGAGAGACGAAGTGGCAACACGGCATGGCCGTTTTCTGCAAACCCTTCACCAAGGCGATGATCGAATACTTCGACCACGACCACGTCGCCGACGCGCGGGACTGGCTCTACGGATAAGCGCCATCCCTACAGCGACGCCCGGTGGGGCACCGGGCCTACGTGCGCCTTCGAGTCCATTGGGCTTACTGGCGAAAGTCCAGTCCGGCTGAAGTTGCTAAGCCGGTAGTTGAGAGTAACTGCGTCGCAGTGATGCGGCATAGCCGCAACCAAAAATTAAACCGAGAATGAACGTCAATGGACGCGAGCGCCGAAGGCAGCGGCTGGCGCGCAGCGACGGCAGAGAACGAAGTGAACGGCAATGTTTTTGCCGCGAGCGCGCGCTGGGAACACAAAAGAAATCCTTGAGTTCTCTGTGATCTTTTGTGGCAAATTCTGTGCATGCCTAGTGGTTGCGCAGGGTAATGCTGGCCTGATTAATCATTGTCTCCGCCTTCCAGCAGGGTTCCGTCTTTGGCATTGAGTGGCGAAACCACTTTTTTCCCGGTTTTGGCTTCCAGTTCCAACCGGGCGTTTCGGGCCACCTCTCCGCCTTGCCGGGCGACCTGCTTGTGCTGATGGAAGGTGTCGGGATCGGTCACTTCGGAAATCTCTTTGGTGGATAGCTCGGCGAGCATGTTCAGCACCAGCTCTTTATTGGTCATGTTGTCGCGCAGATTTTCCTTTTTCAGCCCTTTGTGCTTTTTATATTCCTTCGCGGTTTTGTCCGCCCAGGTTTTATAGATGATGTCGGTCAGCGCGGCAAATTGCACGCCCTCCTCCAGCCCGTGCTTTCTCCACTCGTCGGTGAGTTCCTTGCGGATCTCAATGGATTTCAGACGCTGGTTGATCCAGTTGTCCGAGTAGCCGAGGCGCTTGTAGTCCCTCATGGCCTGTTCAATGGAGCGTTCCGGATCCTGAATCTGGTCGATGCGCTCGCTGGCCACCTGCGCCATCCATAGCTTGAACGGCTCCGCTTTAGGCGAAGGGATGGATTGAATCAGGCGGAAAAGCTGTTCGGTCGTCGCGCAATCCGTTTTCCGCATTTTGCCGTCAGCCGCCTTCATTTTGAAAGCGTTACAATTTGTAACGGTTTGATTGCCCTCATCTTTCAATCGTTTTTTTAAGACGCGCCAGTAAACCTGGGGGTTGGGGCTGTCGGTTAATACAGCGACTACATCCACAACGGAGAAATACCACGTTTCGGCCTCATCGTCCCAGAGCGAGCGAATGTTGCGCTGCTCAAAAACCTGTATGGCTTCTTTTTTTGTCATCGTTGTCCTCCGTTACCATCGGCCGGCTCGCGGATCGTCATCGGCGGATAAAGCCGTGTCCGGCGCGATTTTCCAATCAGTGGAAGGTTTTTACACCTGTAGGACCACTCCATCCAGTCCTTGCTTTTGGAAAGAAGCAAAAGGCGCTCTCGCCGGCGGTTCGGCTCCAAAGGCGGGGCACCGGGCCTACAAGGGTCAAGCGACCGTTCAGTCGTCGAGCAAGGAAAAGGTTGCTGCGGCGGTCTGCTTGTCGATGCGGACACGTACAAGACATTGTTCGGTTTGTTCACTCTCGACGGTCGGGTCGCCCGCGCAGGCGCAGCCCGGCGTGCGCGACGTGTAAAAAATCTGCGCTTTGACTTCGATGGCATCGGGCTGCTCTTTTGTGCTCAGAATAAGGGCTTCGATCGCTTCGTCCATCGCGTAGCTGCCCGCCGCCAAACCCTGCTGCAGGGGCAGGACGGCGCTGTCGAGCGCGGCGATGGATTGTTTTAGAACTTCTTCGAAGTCCGTGCGGCCCCAGGCGGTTAGTGCGTCTTGTAGTTGAATCACCTTTCACCTCGTTTCTTTCATGCCGGTATCCGCTGAGCCGTCAGGTCGGTTGCGATACGTACCGCAGGCCAGCCATTCGAGTCGGGATGCGCAGATCGTCCGGAGGGCGAATTTCCGCACACCAACGGGCACCGATTCTCCGGTTCTGCGCAATCAAATCATTTTCTTTCGTTTGAATAGAATGTACTGAATGATCGCAAATACCACCAGCAGGGCCACAACGATCGCGAATGCACTGTTACTGTCCGTTCCCGGCATCCCGCCGACATTGATGCCGAGCAATCCGGTAAGCAGTCCGAGCGGGAGAAAGATGGCCGTGATAATGGATAAAATGTAGAGGGTCCGGTTGGTCTGTTCGGAAAGGCTGTTGTTCAGTTGTTCCTGCGTGATGGCCGCGCGATCCCGTGCCGCATCCAGATCGTCTACAAAACGGGCGGTTCGCTCGGACGTTTCGCGCAAGTAAACTTTGGCCGTCTCGCTGAGCCAGGCAATCCGCTCGTTTTGCAATCGGGCCAGCACATCGCGCTGCGGGGCAATATAACGCCGCATGCAAATGGTTTGCCGCCGCAAATCGGCAATCATGGGCCGAAGTTCATGGCTCTCTTTCGTTAGAACCATATCCTCCAGTTCATCCGCCCGGTCATCAATGTCGCTGACGACATCGCCCATGCGATCGATCAACCGATTGGCGATCATGACCAGAAAATCATCGGCCGAGTCCGGCCCTTTGCCGGCTTCGATGCTTTGGCGAATATCTTCGATGGCCAATACCCGCCGATGGCGCATCGTAATGATTCGATGTTCGTCGAACCACATGCGGATCGAGACCATGTCCTCCGGGTCGGCGCCCGGATTGCTATTGACCCCCCGCAGAATAAGCAGCAGGGACTCGGGGCTGGAGACGATTCTGGGCCGGGTTTCCTCGGCGAACAATGCGGAGCATGTAACCTCGTTGAGCCCGCTTTCATTCAGAAGCCACTGCCGGACGGTTTCATCGGCATAATCCAGGTGCATCCACAAAACCCCCTGATCCGGGGTCCACGTTTTCACGCGATCCCAATCCGCCGGCTGCCCGGCTCCCTCTTTGAGTAGATAGGCACAAATCAAACCATTTCCGTTTTTCACGCTGAATCCTCCTGGTTCGAGGGCACTCAGGATGCTCCCCGATGATGCCCCGCATCTTAATGAAGGGATAGCTTATGAATTCTAGATACGCCCCGCGAACTAAATGTACGTCTTCTTCCGCAGCGGTCGCATGATTCTGGCGATATTTGCCGATTTTAAAGGTCGACAATCCAGGGTTGAAGAACAGAATGCTTAGCAAGTGCAACACAGGAGGCCGATCGATGATTAAACTCAAGCTCTTTTCCGCTTTGACTCTCATTCTGCTGGTGCTCATCGTGATCTTCCAAAATACGCAGGCGGTCGAAACCCGCTTTTTGTTCATCACCTTCACGATGCCGCGCGCGGCCTTGCTGGCGATCACATTTCTGGTGGGCGCGGCGGCGGGGATTCTTCTTTCGGTCGGATTGGCGAAGCGCCTGCCGAAACCGAAGAAGTGAATCCGTTTTCGCGGATGATGCGGCTGTAGAGCCGCGCGCTGGGGCGCTGCGTGCGGGTGAGTCCGGGATCGGCGGTATCGACTTCTACGAGTCCGAACTTCATTTCGAATCCCTCTTTCCACTCGAAATTGTCGATGAACGACCAGTGGAAATAGCCTTCGACGGGAATGCCTTCCTGCAGTGCGGCGTGAATTTGGGCGAGATGGCTCGTGATGTAGCCGGGCCGCTTTTGGTCGGTCGCGTCGGCGATGCCGTTTTCGGTGATGTAGATCGGTTTGCGATAGCGCGCCCAAACCTCATGGATGATTTTCGATAGGCCTTCCGGCCAGATCTGCCAGCCCATGTCGGTGGTGTCCACCCCGTCGGGCATGGAATCGATGTCGAGAAACCCCGTGCGCCACTTTTTCCGGGAGAAGCGCAGCGACATGCGGAAATAGTAGTTGATGCCGCAAAAGTCGATGGAGTCTTCGAGTCCGTCGATGCTCCCGCGCCCGAAGAACGGATGCAGTTTTCCGCTGTGCACGGAACGGTCCCACGCCCGGAAGAGCAGCGCGCGGGTAAAGGTTTGCGCCCGGCGTTCATACCACCCGCCGAATCCCGCCGATCCCCACGCTTGCAGATAGGGATAGGCCATGGCGATCCCGGCGCGGGCGTCGGGATGTCGGGCATGGATGCGCGCATAGGCGCCCGCGTGGGCCCGCAGCATGTTGCGGGCGCATTTGCGGAACGCGGATAGGGAGCGGCGCTGCGGCGGGAAGTCGCCGGAAATGTTGCCGGCGAGCAGGGCCACCATCGGCTCGTTGAGCGTGATCCAGAGGTCGGGGAATTCCCCGA
>NZ_JBFJYW010000134.1:0-9935 GCF_041622395.1 Pontiella sp.
ATGCTCATTTCGATACTCCTCGAATCTATCAAGCGATCGCGCTCGGAAGGCATGGGCACCCGCTCATAGGAAACCGCCCGGGTAGCTCTCGCTCTTTACAAAACCGATTTTAGGAGGGGCACTAGTTTTGTGCAAGGGATTTTTTTTTCGAGGAACGGAAAAAAAATTATAATCCATGTAGGTTTGTTCGATGGTTTAGCGTTTCTGGGCGGCGGGGTCGAAAGTCGTCCGCCGGGCTGAATGACGCGAGTTCGCCCGGGTTCCGGCCGGCGGAACCCGGTTGCCGGCGGCCGATGCCCGAACGGAAAGTTAGGCGAGACGAAAAAGTTGCGATTAGGGTTGACCGTATTAAGATAACATCTAAATTGGGCCCTAATTTACAGCGGGAAAGACGCCATGGCCGATAGCCACGAAAATGTAAAAAAGCGGATCGATGCGCTCTACAACATGCTGGTTGCGCATGACGGATTCGGCGAGATGAAGATCGATTTCAAGATTCTGAAAAAGGGTCAGAAGGAAGTCATCATCCATTGCGGCAAGCAATACCGCTATGTGGTGGACAGTTCACAGCGCCATTTGTAGGAGATTTCATGCGGTCGGGGTGCGCCCGACGCGAGATGACGGTTTTAGGGGGTTTGGGTCCAGCGGCTGGGCAGGGCTTCTTAAAGGAAAGTGAAAATGAAAAACGCAAAGGAAATTTTGGTTGCGGCGTTGGTCCTCGCGGTAGGATCGGCGCATGGGCAGGAAGACGCCGCTGCGCAGGTGGGCTTGATGGTCGAAAAGGGAATCGAGTCGCTGGAATGGGGCCTGTTGCTCGAAGCGGAGGGGGCCTATTCGAAAACGGGCGACACGAGCGCGAGCGACATCGTGCTGGCGACGGTCGAGTTTGTTGCCGACGCCGCCGTTAACGATTGGTTGTCCGGCCATGTCGGGCTCCTGTGGGAAGAGGACAGCACCGAAAACAATATCTTGGATGAAGGCTTCATTACCATGGGCGGTGGTGAAGCCTTTGCGGTGTTCGCGCAGGCCGGGCGCTTCTACCTCCCGGTCGGTAATTTCGAAACCGCGTTCATCTCCGATCCGCTCACGTTGGAGCTGGCCGAAATCAACCAAAGCTCCGTCATGGTCGGGTACGACAGCGCCTGGATAAGCCTGGCCGCCGGGGTCTTCAAGGGCAACGACGAGGAGGCGGTCGAAAACGTCTATGCCGCCGCCGATTTTTTCATCTCCGAAAGGGTTCGATGCGGGGTCTATTTCCTTTCCGACTTGATGGAGACCGGCTCCCAGTCCGGGCTCGGCATTACCGAAAAGAATGCCGGGGCGGGGGCCTTCGCCAACCTTTATCTCGGGGCCTTCATGGTCAACGCCGAATTCGTTTCCGCGCTGGAGGATGACGGCCTGGCCGGAACGCCGATGGCCTGGAACTTCGAAGGTTCGATGAATTTTGCCGGCGCTTGGGCCGCGGGCCTGAAAGTCGAGGGCTCGGACGATCTTTATTCGGCCGACGGCCGCTATCATGAATACGGCTTCGGCGGCGTGGTATCCTACGGCTTTCAGGAGCATGCCGCGATCGGTTTGGAATATATGCGTTTGCTGGGCGACTCCGGCGAAGACGATGCCGACCTCGTGACGTTGCAACTCGCATTTGAACTTTAATTTTTGAAAGAAGGACAAGCATGAAGCTCAAGGAACTCAAGGTTGGCGATAACGGTGTTGTAACGGGATTCTCTGCGGCCGATCCGGCCTATCGCCAGAAGCTTTTCCGCATGGGGCTGACCAAGAACGCCGGGTTCTCCGTGGTGCGCAAGGCGCCGCTGGGCGGGCCGATCGAAATCGAAGTCCGCGGCTCCCGCGTCGTGTTGCGTTCCGACGAGGCCAACGTGCTTGAGGTGGATAAAAAATGAGCAATCTGAAAATCGCAATCGCCGGCAACCCCAACTGTGGCAAGACCACGGTCTTCAATGCGCTGACGGGCGCACGCCAACAGGTCGGCAACTGGCCGGGTGTTACGGTCGAGCGTGTCGTGGGCGAATACGCCCATTGCAACGCCAGCATCGACGTCACCGATCTACCGGGCATCTATTCCTTCTCGGCGCTCTCGCCGGACGAGGAGGTCGCCCGCAAGCACATCCTGTTCGACACCCCCGACGTCGTCGTCAATGTCATCGATGCCTCCAACCTGGAGCGCAATCTGTATCTCACCACCCAGCTGCTGGAAATGGATGTGCCCGTGCTCGTGGCCCTCAATATGATGGACATGGCCAAGCAGCGCGGCATCCGCATCGAGATCGATCACCTTGCCAAGCAGCTGGGCTGCCCGGTGATCCCGATCGTCGCCTCCAAGAAGAAGGGGATCGACGAGCTGAAGGAAGCCATCTGCAAAATCAGCCAGACCCACCACAAGCCGGGCGTTCGCGTCGCCTACGAAAAGGATATCGAAAAGGTCCTCAAGTCGTTGGAGCTCAGCCTCGGCGACGTGGCGCTGACCAAAAAGGTTTCGCCGCGCTGGCTGGCGATCAAGCTATTGGAAAAGGATGAGTTGGCGATGGAACTCATCGGGGCCGACCAGGCGCTGCTGCCCGATATCCAGCACGAGCTCAAAAAGGTCGAACGTCTCGTGGGCGATGATACCGACATGATCATCGCCGACGGCCGCTACGGCTTCATCCACGGTCTGGCGCGGGATGTCACCGCCGGAAGCGACAAGGCGCGAAAGACCTTCTCCGACGTGGTCGACCGCGTCGTGCTCCATAAACTGCTCGGCTTCCCGGTCTTTTTCGGCGTGATGTATCTCGTCTTCGCCATCACCATGAATATCGGCGCGCCGTTCATCGACTTTTTCGACGGGTTTTTCGGCACCATCTTCGTCGATGGCTTCGGGCATCTGCTTGAATCGTTCAGCACGCCTGCGTGGCTGGTGGCGATTTTGGCGGAGGGGCTCGGCGGCGGCATCCAGACGGTTTCCACCTTCATCCCGCCGATCTTCTTCATCTTTCTCTGCCTGTCGTTTCTGGAAGACTCCGGTTACATGTCGCGCGCGGCCTTCGTGATGGACCACTTCCTGCGGCGCATCGGCCTGCCGGGCAAGGCATTCATCCCGATGCTCGTCGGCTTCGGCTGCAACGTGCCGGGCATCATGGCGACGCGCACGCTCGAGTGTCGCCGCGACCGCATCCTGGCGATTCTGATGAACCCGTTCATGTCGTGCGGGGCGCGCCTGCCGGTCTATACGCTTTTCGCGGCGGCCTTCTTCCCGGATAAGGGCGGGGCGGTGATCTTCGCCATCTACATCACGGGGATCGCGCTGGCCGTGATGACGGGGCTGTTGTTCAAGAAAACCCTGTTGCAAGGCGAAGTCACCAGCTTCGTGATGGAGCTGCCGCCGTATCACATGCCGACCTTCAGCGGCGTCATGTACCACACCTGGCATCGCCTCAAATCCTTCATCCTCAAGGCAGGCAAGGTCATCCTGCTGATCGTCGCCGTCTTGGGCTTCCTCAATTCGATGGGGACCGACGGTTCGTTCGGCAACAACGATTCGCAGAACTCGGTGCTCAGCGCCGTGAGCCGGTCCGTTACGCCCGTCTTCCGCCCCATGGGCATCGAAGACGAGAACTGGCCCGCCGTCGTCGGCCTTTTCACCGGCATCTTCGCCAAAGAGGCGGTCGTCGGTACGCTCGACTCGATCTATGCCCAGCTCGACGAGCCGGAAATCGGCGCCGAAGAAACGGCCGGGGAATTCGAGTTCTGGCCCGGCATCGTCGAAGCGTTTTCCGCGATTCCGGCCGGCTTCTCCGAGCTCGGTGCCAACATGAAGGACCCGCTCGGCCTCTCCGGCGCGGTGGGCGAGGTCCACGAATCGGCGGGAGGAAACCAATACTCTTCCATGGTTTCCCACTTCGGCGAACACGGAAAGGCCGCGGCTTTCGCCTACATGCTCTTCATTCTCATCTACGCGCCCTGCGTCGCCGCGCTCGCGGCCATCGCCCGCGAGATCGGGATGCGCTGGATGTTCTTTGCCGTCACCTATCTCACCACGCTGGCGTGGATCGTCTCGACGGTCTACTTCCAGCTCGCGACCTTTGCGGCGAATCCCGGCTCCGCCGCCGGCTGGCTCGGCATCTGCCTCGCGATGGTCGTGGCCGCCATCGTCGGCCTTAAGATCGCCGGAGCAAAGCCGGAGAGGAACGCACTCTCTTTCACATAAACATTTTCGCTGTCGGGGTGGTCCCGAAGCTTTCTTTAAACAGGTATGTCGAAGCACTTGTCGGTTCAGTGGATGAACGGGGAGCTTTAAGGAGAGCGTTATGTTTAAGCAAGTTGTGTTCGGAATGGCCGCCGGGGCATTGATTTCGGCAGTACACGGTGAAACGGAAGGGACGGATCAAGGCCGCATCGCAGAGCTAGAACGGCAGGTGCAGGTTCTTTCGGATGCATTCCAGCTCCAGCAGGAGATGAGTGTCGCCGAGACCATGGATCTGCGTTCAGGATTCCGTTTTGGCGGCTATGGAGATATTCACGCAAATTTCGAAGAGAACGGAAAAAGCGTTTTCGATATTCATCGGTTGGTGATGTATGTCGGCTATGACTTTTCCGACTGGATCACACTAAACTCGGAGATCGAACTTGAACACGCCTATGTGACCGATGGGGCCGGGGGAGAAATCTCCATTGAACAGCTCTACGCCGATTTCCAATTGGCCGACTCGTTCAATGTTCGTGCCGGGCGAATGCTGGCGCCTATGGGGATTATTAACCATGCCCATGAACCCACCCTGTTCTTCGGCGTTGAACGCCCGTCGGTGGATAAGTACATCATTCCCTCAACGTGGTCGATTGATGGCGTCGGGGTTTTCGGCGCACCGTTCGGTTGGTTGAATTATCAGGCTTACGTGGTCGGCGGGCTGGATGGTTCGGCGTTTAGCGCGAGCGACGGGGTGCGGGGCGGACGCATTAAGGAAAGAGGCGGGTTGAACGCCCCGGCGATTACCGGGCGCATCGACCTCTTTCCATTCGATGAGCAGGATCTTCGTCTAGGAGTTTCGGCTTATTACGGCGGTACGGATAATGCCAACAAGGGCGGCGGGAGCGGAGCTGAAAATAATTTTGGGATGTATTCCGCCGATTTCGAATATACGGTCTCCCGCCTGCAGGTCCGGGGCGTAGTCGCCTTGGGCGATCAATCCGATCCCGAAAACCTGCCTGTCGGTGTTGGCGAGCAAATCTTCGGCTGGTATCTCGAAGCGGGAGTGAGCGTGATGCCCGAGTCTTGGATGTCGGGTAAATTGGTCGAGGCCGATATTCTTCCCTTTGTGCGTTACGAGGAATTCGATACCCAGCACAAGGTTCTGGATGGAACGGTCAAGGACGGAGCGAACGACCGCACCGACATCACCGTGGGCGTGAACTTGCCGCTGACCCAGCAGTTGATCCTGAAGGCGGACTACCAGTTCAAGTACAGTAAAGCCGCTGCCGATCCGAACAATACGTTCAACCTCGGAATGGGGTGGGCGTTCTGATGAAGCGGTACTGTGCGAAGAAGTCGTTCATCTCGACCTTTGTAACCGCCCTGTCGGTTTGGCTGGGCGGTGCCGTCTTGTGCATGGGGAGCGGAAATGATTCCGCTCTCCAAAAACACTTCAACAAGGTGTTTCCCGAGGCGACGCAAATGTCGTTTCTTTTGCCCAAGAAGAACTCCCCCCGTTCTGTGAGGACTCTGGAAGTGCGCAAAGGCAAAGACCTGCTCGGTTATGGTGTGGAGGTGGAGGTCGTAAGCCGATCCGGTCCCTTCCTCGTTATGGTGGCTGTCTTGCCGGATGAGACCGTGTCGGATGTTCAGATTCCGAAGTATCCGCACAAGCGGGGGCGTGCCGTGCTGAAGCGGTCGTTCCTGGCGCAGTTCAGGGGAGTCTCGTATGGAACGCCCTTGATTCTTGGTAAGCAGGTGGATGGTGTTAGTGGAGCAACCAGTTCCGCGTCTGCCGTAACGGAAGGGATTCGGTTGGCCCTTCTTCTGGTGCATCAATGCGTCGGGGCTTCGGCTGAAATGGAGAAATAAAAAAAATGCTTAGTGGCATCGTAAAACTGCTGAACGAGCGCGGCGCGCTCTCCGTCCAGGAGATCGCCCTCGCGCTCGGGATCGACTCCTCCGCGCTGCGTCCCATGCTCGAAATGCTGGCGGCTAAGGGCAGGGTGGTCAAGGTCGAGATTCCCTGCAAGAAAGCCTGCACGGGCGGCTGCACCGAATCCGACTCCATGACGTTCTACAAAGTGAAGCGCGATGCGTGATCGGCAGGTCCGGGTGGTTGTTTGTTCTTCAACCCGGTTTTGTTTTTTTCACGCCTCACGCCTCACTCGTCACGCCTCACTCGTCACGCCTCACTCGTCACGCCTCACGCCTCACGCCTCACTCGTCACGCTATTGCATGTCGCTCAAGTGCAGTTCCAGGGCGTGGACCGAAATGAGGATTTCATGGATCGAGGCGCCGAGCGACGCGAGCAAAAGCAGCAGGGCCGCGCCAAAAACAAACTCGGCAGTTCCCATCCAATTGATATAGACCAGAAACATGCAGAGCACGCATAGCAAAAGGCTTAGGACGCCCAGCACCTGCATCGCACGGATCAGATAGAGCCGTTTGCGAAGGTTTTGGATCTGATCTTTCAGGAGGCCATGCGGTTTATTCATGTAGTTGTCGTGCAACTGACGCACCAGCGCGGCATAGGAAAGAAAGCGGTTGGTGTAGGCCAGCAGAATCAGGGAGATGGCCGAAAACAGCAGCGCCGGGGTATTCAGTGTCAGGTGGTTGAGATGGTTCATGGTGGGTCTCCGGGTTATAGCGCGCGATGATAGTTCCCGTCGTGGCTGCCGGAAACCGGTTGCCCCGCCATCGCGCTTCGGATGATCTGCGCCGCGTGCCGCGCATCGCGGATGCCGTAGCAAAGGTCGATCCGGAAGTGGCGCGCGCCCGCCGCGCGCAACTCGGCGAGATGCTCGATGAGCGAGAACGGCTCTTCGTAGATCAGCACAAATTCATCGCCGTTCATTTCGACCCGCATGGGTTTGTTTTTACGGTCGGAAAGCGTGTCGCCCGCATCCGGCTTCGTGGCGGAAATCATCAGCGGCGTGTGCTGATAGAGCGGGACGATGGCGCGGTCGCCCAACAGGCCGAGCAACGCCTTTAGGTTGTCGCCCGTATCCTCCGGCGATAGGACGTTGCGCTTAATGCCCAGCTCTCGCCACTGTTCCGCCGCCTCGGTGTTGAGCGTGTAGAGCGGCCAGTCGGCGGTAAGGTCGGTCGATTCGCGGCATTGATGGAGCGCGCCGACGTTGGCGACTTCGTAACGTGATGCGTGATCGGTGAAGCGTGATTCGCGTTGGATGACGGGCAGGGCAATACGGAGTGGAGGGCGAGGCTCTGTGCGAGCCGCGTACGCACGGCATGGCTCGGACAGAGCCTCGCCTTCCAGCACCACTTCATCAATCTGCTCCAGTTCTTCATTGGTCAATTCGTCGAGCAAGAAAAGATCTCTCAGCTTCACGGACCAGCGCTCTTGCTCTCCCGATTCGGCGGGCGGTTGCACCAGCGCTTCCAGCCGTGCAAAATGTTCCTGTTGTTGCTTCGTGTCGAGTTCCGCGCTCAGCTGTTCGAGCAGGTTGCGGCGGGCATCGTTCACCACCGAGGCGGGGGCGAAAAGGCCGTTGTCTTCGATTGCCAGTTGGTCGAGCCGCCACTCGGTCCCGCCCGTCTTCTCGAAGCTCTTGCGGATGGCGGCAATGGTTTTCTCCGGCTGGCGCGCTTCGCCCAGCGTTTCGGCGATTTCGATTTCCGTTTGTCCCGAGCGTACCGTCACGCCGCTGGGCGTCAGCTTGACCGAAGCGTTGAACGGCATCTGCTGGCGATAGGTGCCGGGGCGGGGGGCTTCGAAACCGTAGCGCTGGCGCACCGCCTGCGAGATGGAACAGTAGACGGTCAGCCCGGCTTCGAGATAGGGATGGCCGTCGGGCAGTTTGACTTCGATGTCCGCGTGGGCCGGAACCTCGAACTTCAGGTGTTTCTTGCGGTCGTTCTGCAAGCGGATTTCGGTGGCGGAAAAGCCGAACGGTTCCTTGCCGGGCAGCTCGATCTTCAGGCCGTCGTATTTCTGCAGCGCGCGGTCGGTGTTGAGGCAAAGCCAATGCTCGTCGCGCTCCGTGCGGACCGCTCCGATGGTTCCGATCACCGCGCCGCGGTGGCCGTTGGTGGTCGGATCGATCGGGTTGGTGTTGGCGTCCTCCAGATAAAGATCCGTTGCCGGGCGCCCGAAAATCGTCTGGATGTCGGAAAGCAGTTGCCGCTGTTCGGCCGCGTTCAACCTGTGTTCGATGCGCCTGCGGTAAAAGTCGGTCACGGCCCCGACATAGGCCGGGCCCTTCATGCGGCCTTCGATCTTCAGCGAGGCCACGCCCGCTTCCAGCAGCGCTTCCAAATGTTCGCCGACGGCAAAATCCTTCATCGAAAAGGGCAGGCCCTCGCCCGCGTCCGTGTTGAAGGTCTGGCGGCAACAGTAGGCGCAGCGCCCGCGGTTGCCGCTGCGTCCGGAGACGTGCGAGGAAAAGAGACAAAGCCCGCTGTAGGAATAGCAGAGCGCGCCGTGGATGAAGACCTCGGTCTCGATGCCGCACCCGCGCGTGATCGTTCCGATCTCCTCCAGGCTCAGCTCGCGCGCCAGGACCACGCGCGCAAAACCGATATCGGCCAGCAGCTTGGCGCCGTCGAGGTTATGCACCGCCAACTGCGTGCTGGCGTGCAGCTCCAGATTGGGAAAGAACCGCTTCGCCATCCGCGCGACGCCCATGTCCTGCACAATCACGCCGTCGGCGTTCAGCCCGTCGATCAGCGCCAGCGCTTCGAGCGCGTCCGGCAGCTCCTGCTGCTGCACCAACGTGTTGAACGTGATGTATACCTTCTTGCCGTGCGCGTGCGCATAGCCGATCAGCTCGTCGAGCTGCTCCGTCGAAAAATTGTCCGCCTCGGCGCGCGCCGAAAAGCGCGGCAACCCGGCATAGACCGCATCGGCGCCATACGCCAGCGCCGCCCATCCCGCATCCGCGCTCCCGGCCGGAGCCAATAACTCAGCTGTCTTGAAAGTGCTCATCCGACGGAAGGTATAGGACCCGATTATGGGATGACAGAATCATTTGTTCCAATTGTCGGTTTCGCTTCCCTTTTTCCGTGCATCGAACTTTCGCGCTTTCTAAGCTGTCGGAATGGAAAATCAGCAGCGCAAAACCATTCTTGTTGCGGGCATTGGCCTTTCCCCGGCGGTGTTGACCAATACCGTTTGGGCGCTGGCGCATGAACTGCCCGCCGTTCTTCCCGACGAAGTCGTTGCCGTCACCACCCGGACGGGGCGCGAATGCATCGAGAAGCAATTGCTTTCTTTCCTTGGATATTCGAGCAGAACCCGAAACTACGAGTCCGCAATTCGTCATTTAATTGAAATGAACCTGATTGAAATGACGATTCCCGACAAGCCCCGTAGTAAAAAACAGAAATACCGCCTTACCGAAAAAGGCCGCGCCTTGCTTGCAAAACTCAACCACGGAAAGGTGTCGGCAGACCTCGACCGGTTTTTGAGCGGATAATTGGATGGACGCCGGCATCCGTCCGGCGCGATCCATTGATTCCGGATTGATGCGTGGAGGGGCACGGGCTCCGTGGCTGGGTCGCAGGGCTTGCGACCCTCCAGCGGCACCGCAATTCGTGGAGCAGGCATCCTTGCCTGTTCAAGGACAGGCAGGGATGCCTGCCCCACAGTCGCAGAGCCTGCGCCCCTCCAGCCGCCACTTCGTGGAGCAGGCATCCTTGCCTGCTCAAGGGCAGGCAGGGATGCCTGCCCCACTGTCGCAGGGCCTGCGGCCCTCCAAAAAACACGAAACCCGAACAGCCAGAGGA
>NZ_JBFJYW010000135.1:0-9933 GCF_041622395.1 Pontiella sp.
ACCCGCACGCCGCGGTCGGCAAGAGCGATGAAGACCTGTTCACCGAAGAGTTTGCCCATGCGGCGCGCAAGGACGAACTGCGCATTTTCGAGACGGGGGTTGCGCTCAAATGCAAAGAGGAACACGCCGAATGGGAAGACGGCCACATGAAATGGGTCTCCACCACCAAGATCCCGTTGCGCGGAACCGAAGGCGAGGTTGCGGGGTGCATCGGCATCGGGCGCGACATTACCGAACTCAAGCAGAAGGAAGAGCAACTCGAGGCGGCCAACGAACAGTTGCGGCAGGCCAACGAACAGATTGAGCAGGATCTGCAGATGGCGGCCCGCTTGCAACAGACCTTCCTGCCGCAGATCTATCCGGTCTTTGTTGCCCCCGGCGAAAAACCGCTGATCGATTTCCACTATTTCTACGAAGCCGACAGCGAGATCGGTGGCGACTACTGCGCGGTGCACAAGCTCGACGAGCACCGCGCCGGACTGCTCATCTGCGATGCCATGGGCCACGGGGTCCGCGCGGCGCTCGTCACCGGAATCATCCGGGCGCTGGCCGACAACCTGGCGCGCGAACCGCGCGCGGCGGGCGACTTTCTGACCGCCCTCAACCGGCAGCTGCACCCCATGCTGCAAAGCAAGGACGCCTTTATGTTTGCCACCGCCTGCTGCCTGACGATCGACCTGCGCACCGGCGAGCTGACCGGGGCCTTGGCCGGCCACCCGCCCCCGTACCTGATCCAGCCCCGGCAGCACCAAGCCGCGTTGCTCCCGATCGAGGAGGGCATCGCGGGCCCCGCGCTGGCGATCACCGACGACTTTGCGTACGAAACCTTTTCCCTCCAACTCCAGCCGGGCGACGAAATCCTGATGTATACCGACGGCATCTGCGAAGCGGCCGACGACTCCGGCGAAGAATTCGGCAGCGTGCATCTGGGCGAAAGCCTGCTGGAAAACTGCAACCTTCCGCTCAAGGAGCTTTTCCCTCGCCTGATCGAGACCGCCCGCGAATACACGCACCGCAACAAACTCGGCGACGACATCTGCCTGCTCGGATTCTCGCTCAACGGGCTCTGCCCGTAGCGCCGAAGGATCGCGGCCGGAAGCTTTTCCAAGCCGGCCGCGCGGCGCGAACAAGGGCAACTCCGGACTTCAACAACCGAACCTTTTCAGATAGGGTTCCGGCTCTCGTTTTATAAACACAGGAAGGTCACCATGAAAACAGCTGCCATTCTCGCGTCGGCCCTCGCCGCCGGCTCCCTTGCCACCGCCGCCAAAGACCCCGCCGAACCGGGGCTCTACGCCAAGTTTTCCACCTCGAAAGGCGAAATCGTCTGCATGCTGGAATTCGAGAAAACCCCGCTGACCGTCGCCAACTTCGTTGGTCTGGCCGAAGGGTCCCTCAAGAACAACCAGAAAGAAGCGGGCGAGCCCTACTACGACGGCCTCGCCTTCCACCGGGTGATTCCCGACTTCATGATCCAGGGCGGATGCCCCGAGGGGACCGGCCGCGGCGGCCCCGGCTACCGCTTCCCCGACGAAATCGATGCGTCCCTCAAACACACGGGGCCGGGCATTCTCTCCATGGCCAACGCCGGACCGGGCACCAACGGCAGCCAATTCTTCATCACCCACAAGGCGACCCCTTGGCTGGACGGGAAGCATACCGTCTTCGGCCACGTTGTGACCGGACTCGACGTGGTGAACAAAATCGCCCAGGGCGACACGATCAAAAAGGTCGCCATCCTCCGCGTCGGCGACCAAGCGAAGGCCTTCAAATCCGACCAGGCGACCTTCGATTCCCTGCTGGCCAACTTCGATAAAATCCAGCAGGAAAAAACCGCGGCGGCCGCCGCCGAACAGCTCGCCAAGATCCAAAAGATGTTTCCCGGCGCGAAAAAAACCGAATCCGGCCTGATGTATCTGGTCAAGGAAGAGGGCCAAGGCGCCTCCCCGGAAAAAGGCGCAACCGTCAGCGTCCACTACACGGGCAAACTGCTCAACGGAAGCGTGTTCGATAGCTCGGTCGAGCGCGGTGCCCCGATCCAATTCCCGGTCGGTGCCGGGCGCGTCATCCCGGGTTGGGACGAAGGCATCATGATGATGAAACAGGGCGGCAA
This sequence comes from Pontiella sp., assembly GCF_041622395.1. Classification (NCBI taxonomy): domain Bacteria; kingdom Pseudomonadati; phylum Kiritimatiellota; class Kiritimatiellia; order Kiritimatiellales; family Pontiellaceae; genus Pontiella; species Pontiella sp. The sequence continues at coordinate 2,114 of NZ_JBFJYW010000135.1, forward strand.
GCGAACGCTGGTCATCCCGCCGCAACTCGGCTACGGCGCGCGCGGCGCCGGCGGCGTCATCCCCCCGAACGCATGGCTCGTCTTCGATGTCGAGCTGATTGACGCCGGCGAATAGGTTTCCAAGGAGTCCCGCCATGTCGAACATCACCCGGGTGAAAGAGCGCGTCAACTTCTGCATCAAAGGCGAGCTTTGGGAGCAAATCCCCAAGTTCTTCGAAGAGCTCCACCCGGCCGACATCGCGGAAATCATCAACCACGCGCCGTCGAGCTCGCTCAACAAGCTTTTCGAGCTGATCGATCCCGAGATCAAGCCGGACGTTCTGGCGGAGCTCGACGACCAAGCCGGGGCCGACATTCTCGAAGAGCTGACCGACGAGGAGATCTCGGATCTCGTCGAGGAAATGGCGCCGGACGACGCCGCCGACCTGCTCGGCGAGCTCGAAGACCAGCAGCGCGAAGGGATTCTCGATCTCATGGAGGACGAGGAATCGGACGATGTCCGCGAGCTGCTGCAATACGACGAGGACACGGCCGGCGGCATCATGACCACCGACTTCGTGGCGGTCCACGGCAACATGAAAGCCTCGGAAGCGATCGACTACATCGGATCGCTCGAACTCGACGAACCGCTCTACCACCTCTACGTCATCGACACCGAACAACGGCTGATCGGATGGGTTCCGCTGTGGGAACTCATCCGGCGGACCAACCGCAACCTGACGCTCGACGAACTGGCGGAAAAGGAGACCATCGTCATCCATACCGATGCCGACCAGGAAGAGGTTGCGCGCCTGGCCTCGAAATACGACCTCAGTTCGCTGCCGGTGCTCGATTGGCAAAACAAGCTGGTCGGCCGCATCACGGTCGACGACATCATGGACGTCATGGAAGAAGAGGCCTCGGAAGACATCTTCAAGCTGGCGGGATCGAGCGATTCGGAGCTGGACTACAACTCGCCGCTGCACGCGTTCAAATCGCGGTTGCCCTGGTTGCTGATCACGCTGACCACGGGGTTTGCCAGCGTGTTGCTGCTCGACAACTACCACCACTACCTCTCGCTGAGCGACGTCATCGTGCTGGGCGCCTTCGTTCCCGTCATCATGGCCATGGGCGGGAACACCGGCATCCAATCCTCGACCCTCATCATCCGCGGCATTGCACTCGGCACCGGGCACACCAAGAAAATCGCCCGGATCCTGAAGCACGAAATCATTGCGGGGGCCAGCATGGGACTCATGTGCGGGTGCGCCATCGCCATCTACGCAAGCATCATGATCGGGCGGCGGCCAACGATCATCCCGCCCTCCTACCTGGCGGCCACCGTCGGCATCGCCCTCTTTTCGGCCATGACGTTCGCGGCGGTGTTCGGCGCGCTCGTCCCGGTCCTGCTCAGCCGGATGAAGGTTGACCCGGCGGTGGCATCGGGGCCGTTTGTGACCTCCTCGAACGACATCTTCGCCCTGTTGATCTACTATGGCGTCACGGTGTCTTTGATCGCGGTGCGCTCGCTGCTGCTGGGAGGCTGAATGCTCGTTCGCGCCACGGCCATTCCCCTCGCGCTGCATCCGTACGCGAGCACGTCGTGCATCGTGCACTGGCTGACGCGCCACCACGGAAAGATCTCGACCCTACTCAAGGGGGCACAGCGGCCGAAAAGCGCGTTCCTCGGGGAATACCAACTTTTCGGCACCAGCGAGCTGCTCTACTTCACCCACCGCAGCAGCACCCTTTACACGGGCAAGGAGTGCGCCCTGCTGCAACCGCGCACGGCCTTCCGGACCGACTGGCGGGCCATGCAGGCCGCCTCCTATCTCACCGCGCTCGTCAACAAAACAACCCCCGAAGACGCCCCCCACCCCGAACTGTTCGAGCTGTTCGAGGAGCTGCTTGATTTTGCCGTGGACTATGGCCGCTTCCCGCAATTCCTGCTCTGGGCCGAGCTGCGGTTTTGCCGGCACCACGGCCACGCCCCGCAGCTGGCAAACTGCTTGCTGTGCGCCGCCAAAACCGATCTGCGCTTCTGCGCCTCCCAAGGCGGAATCGTTTGCCGAACCTGCGCGAGGGAAAACAAATTCCCGACCCTCGACTGCCCCCCGGACGTGCTCGCCATCCTACGCGCCTGGCAAGCGGCCGGGCACCCGGCCTCCGTGGTCCAAACCCAGCTAAACGGTCGGCAGCGAACGGCCCTCGACGCCATTGCCGCCGCCTTCATGCACGCCCAGTTCAACCTCAACCCCGAACACCGCAACGCCGCCACGCAGGCGGCATAGCGATTACGCCCCGAGGCGTATGCCGAGTTGCTCCGCGGTCTCTTGGGTGCGTCCGGCGATCGTCCGGATTTCCTCCCGGGAAAAACCGTGCTGGTAATAGGCGGGCGGATTGAGCTTTTGCGCATATTCCTCGACCAAGCGGCGGTCCGGTTCGAGCCGGCAGTGCCCGAAGATCGCGTCGACCCAAGCCGCCGAATCCGAACAGAGCGCATCGTAGTCAACCACGAGGATCGATTCCTTGAGTTGCGGATCGTCCAAGAGCTCCAGCAGATGGCGGTGGACGTCGTCCCAATACCAGGCCCATGCCTCGACGTCCTGCCCGGCGTTCCACAGGGCGACGATCCGCTCCGAGGTTTCGTGCCGGCCATGGTTGACCGGAACCCGGTTCAAGCCGAATTCGAAATGGCCGACCCTGCACATGTGCGTTAGAACGGCGGGATCTTCGGTTTCCAGTTTTTCGAAGAGGCGTTGCTGCTTGCGCAGCGACGCGATGTGCATGAGCGGCTCGCGCACGGGCACAACGAACCGCGCATCGGGAAAGAGACGGGCCAGATAGCGGATCCGCGACAGGTTGTAGTTGCCTTTCGCCAAATAGCGCTGCGCCCGGCGCACCAACAGGATTTTCCGGATATGGTTGGAATAGAAGCGGTCGAAGTCCCGGTTGCGGTCCCGGGCATCGAGGACGTTGCAGCGGGCGGGGTCGTGGAGCCCGCTGAAATAGTGCATCCAGAGCGGCTCTTCCATGGCCTCGGGGCTTTCCGGGCCCACCTGGATTCCATCTTTATGGGTGCGTTCTTCGAGCGGCCGGCGGTCGGGCCTGCCCCCGGATGCGGTTTTGAGGAACCAATTCCACCAAAACGGCGTGTAGAGCATGGGGAAATCGCGATAGGTGTGGCTGGCGGTTCGTTCGTGGGCGGCCAGCAACTCCAGCAGGATGGTGGTGCCGGAGCGGGCCAACCCCGCCACATAGATGGGGCGGTCGATCGCAATGCGATCGAGCTCGTCGCGCAGGATGCCGCTCTCCAGGTTGCCCATCGCCGCCCAGAAAGGACGGGCGTGGAACACGAGGTTGCTCAGCAAGCGGGTTTCGGTTGGTACCGTGCTTTTTGCCATGCCCGAACCTATTCGACCTTGAACACGATTTTGAGCAGGAGGGAGAAGACCGTCATACCCATCAGAAACAGCGTCTCCCATCCCCGCAGCCAGTTCGGACCGACGGGAATGAAGTCCCGGCGGCCAAATGCGAACTGGACCGAATCGATCTCGCTCGAGGCGGGCAGGTAGCCCATCGGATTGCCGAGCAGTCCGTTCCACCATTGCCGATGCGCCACGGCATTGCCCGGAGGCGGGAAACCGACCGTCTGCAAGGGGTTCCCCAACGAATCCAGCAGGACGACGCCGGACATGCCCGCCACCATGCGAACCGCATTGGTGGCCGCGGGCGCGCGGCCGGGCGGCAGCGTGCCGACAAGGAAGGCGGCGCCTTCGGGCTGCACCGCAATCCCGATGCGCTCATCCGGCAACGGGGCGGCATAGCCATATTCCGCATTGATCCAGCAGGTCAGCGAAAACAGCGGCAAAACCGCGATGCAGGTGGGAAGAAACGTAAAGGCGAAACGCTTCAGCGCAAGGCGGATGTTTTCCCCCGAGAGCCGAAGCAGCGCCCGCAGATCGTCGGGATTTTTGGCGAGTTCCACCTGGATCTCGCGCATGCGCCGCTTGAAAAAACGCAGTTGTTCCTGGGGCGAACAGAGGCGATACAGGAAGAGAACGGCCCCGGAACAGAACAACGACCAGACCAGGATTGCCCCGGCGGCCCCCAGCAGCCCCGACAAGACGCCGTTGACCGCGCCGTAGAGCGGAAACGGGAGGCCGAGCAATCCATGGGAGAACATGCCTACGGTGTCTCCGGCTTGCCGCCCGAACCGGTTCCCTTGCCGCGAATCTTGCGGATGAGATAGCGAAAGGGCCAAACGAGGATCACCCCCAGGGCGAGCCCGATGCTGGCAATCAACGCCCATAGGGCTCCCAAGGCGCTGAGTCCCGCCCCGGGACCGACATATCCGAGTGTATCAGGAATCAAAACCATTCCCGGCCTCCATTGTTGAATTTGAAATCGATTTCGTTTTTTCCATAGCGTTTGGCCCCCAGAACAACGGCGACGAAGGAATCGTCCTTGCCGGCGCGGAACGGGCTGCGCCAATCCCAGACCACCTTTCGATCGGGGGTCAGTTCGAAGATGCGCCCCTCCATCGCCTCCGTCACCAAGAGGTTGGCGTTGGGCAACTCCTCCAGAACGGCATGGTAGGCACTGTTTAAAGCCTGGCCCGGTTGCCCGGAATACAACCAGGTCACCTTGCGCTTCGCCGGATCGAGCCGGACCACGGCGGACTTCAGGCCCCGTTGCTTCAGCCCTTGGCCGTCGAAGAGGAGGATGTCGCCCGCCGCCGAAGCCCGGGCACACGACTGCTTTTCGCCGGGTCCGTCGAAGATCCATTCGATTTTCCCGGTATCCGCAGAGACGATCGCCAGCAGCCCGGCGGCGGACATGGAGACGAGCAGGTCGCTCTCGTTGACCGCCGGGAATTTGCCGGCGAGGGCCGACGAAACCGGGTGAATGCTGGAGGTGCCCAAGGCCCCGTCCGGCAGCGGCTTGAGGAAGGAGAGATTCCGCCCGCCTACGGCCTTGACGGCTTGGTCGATCAAGCTGACGCGCGAAAGGACCTCCCGCTCGGGAGAGAAGGTAACGAGCACATCGTCGATGAACGGGCAAACGAGCTGGGGTAGGTCGGGAATCGGTTCGTTGCGAATCTCCCGCACAAGGGCATGTATCCGGCCGGCCCCATCCACGGAAAACGCTCCGGCAACGCGCTCGTCGAGGGTCCATACCGGATTTGATTCCGAATCCATCAACACCAGTCCATATCCCCGCGGGTTGTCGGCCAAGCAACAGGAAACCAGCAGGTTGCCGTTCGGGTAGAGGTGCATGGAACGCCAGTAAAACTGCGCATGGGCGGCGGCCGTCTCCGCATAGGGCGGCGTCTCCCAGATTTGTTCGAACGGCAGCTGCCACTTGTGAACCAGCTCACCCTGCATGTCGTAGAGGAAGGCGGATTGCTCGTGGGCGGAAGACAACAGCGTATAGCCCTCAAAGGCTTTCGACGGGGCCGCATAGACCAGCCCCGTTTTGCCTGCGGGTCGGGCCGACCACAGCCCGGAGTTCCCCAGCAGGGCACCATTCATCGGGCGGTCGCACAACAGATCGGCGAGAGCGAACGCCGGCCGCAGCAGGGAATAAAACGGGCGGACATCGTATTCGCCGACCAACACCCCCCCGAAAAAGGAGAGGAAGCCAAGACCCGCAACCGTCAAAAAAACAAAGAATCCATTCATGACCCGGTTCATAGGCCCTCCAAGAAAGGCAATTCCTCTTCGGCAAAGCGGGTGGCCCCCATCACGACCGCGGTGTATTCCATGTCCGGCGCACTCTTGAAGGGGGAATCCCACTCCCAGACCAATTCCTTATCGCGCGTGATTTCCAGCACGCGCCCGCCCTGGGTCTCCGTCACCAGCACGTTTCCGTTGGGCAACTTCTGCTGAACCCCGCGGATATTGCTATCGAAATCCTGCTCCGCCCCGGCATAAAGCCACTCCACGTCCCCGGTCACCGGGTTGTATTCCATGATGGCGGATTTCCCGCCCACGAGCCGCCGGCCAACGTTGTCGAAGACGAGGAGGTTGCCGTTGGGCAGCGGATCGGGATCATGCTGCCGTTTCCAGGGCCCGAGCAAGGTCCAGCCCACCGACTGGGTTCGGGGATCGACCGCCGCGATCATGCTCAGGCTACGGAACGAAACCAGAATCTGCCCCGGCTCGACCCCGGGCACTTTGTCGGCAAACGACTCCGGAATATATTTCGCGGTGTTGGTGTGCAGGAAGTCGCCGTTGCGGCGATGGATGAAGGAATAGAGTTTTTCCTCTTCGCCGGTTTGCGTGAAGCGCTTGACGAGCGCATCCAAGAGATCGATGCGGTAGAGCTCCTTTCCGTCCGGCGAATAGACGACGGCATAGTCGCGGAAATAAGGTTGCCGCACCTCGGGCAAGCCCGGAATATCCTTCTTGGAAACGCGGTGCACCAAGGTGTAGATGTTGCCGTCCTCGCCCAGAGTTACATCGTGATGGAAATAATCGTCGACGGTCCAAAGCACGTTCGAATCCTTGTCGATGCGGGCCAGGCCATAGCCCCACGGGGCCGCGCCTTGGCCGATGAAGACAACGATCACGTCGCCGTTGGGCAACAAGACGGCCTGTCGCCAAGCCATGTAGGCATCCCCCACGAGGCGTTTGATATGCGGATGGGACGGCCACGCCTTGCGGAACGGCATTGCCCATTTGTGCACGGTCCGCCCCTTCATATCCAGCAGGTAGGCTTCCTGGGCGTGGCCGGAAACCAGAAACGTGTAGCCCTTGTACGCCTTGTCCTTGTTCCAGAGAACGACCCCGGCCGCCGTACGGCGCGTTTTGGTCCAAAGATCCGTGCTCCGTTTCTTGTTGTACTCAAAGGTTTTGACCTTCAAGGCCCCGGCCGCACTGAATGCCTGGCTGAAGAAGCCGTAGATCGGCGACAACTGGAACTCGGAAACGACGGCCCCCGCCGCAAAGGAGAGACCTATGCCGACGGCGCCGATCGCCAATATCGCATTGCTTTTCATCAAAAACCTTGTCCTATCCCCATCCCCACGAGACATCAGACGCGGCGCCACGCAAAACGAAAAAGCCACAGTCGAATCCAACCATCACGCACGAACAGATATCCCCTGCCCCGCGGCATATGACAAATGAATTCTTTGTCATGTGATTTTGGAGTCCGCAACCCCCGTTGGCCGCGCCATTAGCAAATCGGAACACGAGCGTCCCATTGGAACGCAACCGCCCCGGAAGGGGGAATTTTGCAGGGTTAACCTACATCCGGGAATGGAGCTACCGATGAACTCAGATGGCCGCGGATACTCAATGAGATCAGGATCAGCTACGCGACCTTACGGTTCCGGGCGACCCGCGCAGACCCGCGGTGAGAAAGCGGTACGCCCCACACCCCTGGCATCGAATGGGTTTAGGGGTGGCCGCGCAGGACGCAGCCCCCGAGGAACGAGGGCGCGGCGTTATTCGCCGCCCGGGGTCTTGCCCAGCGTTAAGCAGTTCGGATTTTGCACAGCGCCGGCAGGCCGGACGTTTGCCTCCATCTCTTTTTCAAAACCCTGCATGGCGGATTTAAGCTGCTGGACGATTTCGGGATGGTCGGCCGCGACGTTTTCCTTTTCACCGATGTCTTCGTCCAGATTATAGAGCGCTTCTTTTCCATCGACGACACGCAGCTTCCAGGACTTCCAGCGAACGCCCTCCAAGATGCCCCAGTGGGCATAAAAGAAATACTCGTGCGGACTGCCCGCACCCTCCACCAGCGTCGGCATCATGTCCTTACCATCAATTACGAGATCGTCCGGCAACGAGGCGCCGCAGAGCTTGGCGAAGGTCGGCAGCACATCCATC